>NZ_CP010115.1:620814-931222 GCF_000833475.1 Francisella tularensis subsp. tularensis
TTACTTTTAGGAATAGCTTTAATATGTAAATATTTTATAATTAAAACCGTGATAATTATTGCCATTATTGAATGTAAAGTAAAATTACCACGCCAACCAATGGTTTCTTGAATGATACCTCCCGTAATTGGTGCTAAAGGAGGAGTCAATGAAACTATGCTTGTAATTACAAGGCTTGCTTTAGCAAGTGATTGACTATCACTAAAAACATCTTTCATAATCGCACGGAAAGATACAAAAGAACTTCCCATACCGATACCTTGTAAAAATCTAAAAAACAGCAACTGTGTTTCACTCTCGGCAATCATACATAGAATACTTGCAACACAAAATATTAAGTACCCAGCTAGTAGTGCTGGTTTACGCCCATACTTATCTGATAAATAACTAAAGCCCAACATCGAGCAAGTCATCCCAAAAAAATATACGCCTACTGTTAGCTTAATATCTTTAGCTGCTGCATGAAAATATTCAGCAATATGTGGCAATGATGGTGTAAAACTATCCGTAGCAAATTGTGACATCAAACCAAAAAGACAGATTATAAAGATAACAGTTTTATCAGAGGATATCCTCTTAAAAGGATCATTAGACATATACTAATCCTAAATTTAATAATGAATAAGGGTTGGAGAGATTATAATCTAAATTTTATTTTTGGAAATATTTTTTAAATGCATCTTTATATTTAACTAGTTCATCATAAGTAAGTAAAAATACTCCATCACCACCATCAGCAAAGCTTAACCATGTAAATGGAATATCTGGACACATCTCCATCAGCGCATATTGGCTATTACCAACCTCAACTATCAATACACCATTTTCTGTCATATATTTATCAGCTTCAAGTATAATCCTTTTTGCAAGATCTAAGCCATCATCTCCAGCTTCTAAAGCAAGTTTAGGCTCATAATGATATTCATGGGGCATAGTATCTAAATCTTGTTTATCAACATATGGAGGGTTTGACACAATTAAATCAAACTTTTGACCATGAAGATTATCAAATAGGTCGGATTTAATAGCCCTTACTCTATCACTTAGCTGGTGTTTTTTGATATTATGGTTTGCTACTGCTAGAGCATCATCAGATATATCCACCAAAGTTATATTTGCATCTTCAAAGACATTACTACAAGCGATACCAATACAACCACTACCAGTACATAAATCAAGCACACTTGTGACATCATCAATATCATTAATCCATGGTGAAAACTCATTACGTATAAGCTCAGCTATTGGTGATCGTGGAATAATAACTCTCTCATCAATATCAAACTCCATACCTGCAAACCAAGCTTTTTTAAGGATATATGGTAATGGTTTACGTAGACATGCTCTTTGATAAACATAGTCAATAATTATTTTTTTCTCTTCTGTAAGTAGCCTTGAACCAACCATATTACTATCAATATCATGAGCTACATTTATTGCACTAAGTACAAGGTGCACAGCCTCATCCCAGATAGACTCTGAACCATGTCCAAAATAGACGTTGTTTGCCGTCATCTCTGAAATTGACCAACGTATATAATCTCTGATTGTATGTAGATTATTTATAATATCTTGTTGCTTTTGTTGACTATACATTTATTAACCTTTCTTCCATGTAGTACCAGTTGCACTATCTTCTAATATTATTCCTTGCTGTTGGAGCTGATTTCTTATCTCATCGGCACGCGCATAATTTTTGTCTTTTTTAGCTTGAGTACGCTCGGCTATAAGCTTCTCAATCTCACTGGCATCCGCACCATCACCTTGCTTGAAATACTCTTCAATATCAGTAAACAAAATACCCAAAACATCACAAAGCTTTCGCAACAAATATGCATAGCCACTAGCTTTATATTTATTTGTTGTCTTAAGAGTATTTATTTCTTTAGCTAAGCTAAATAAAACAGCTAAAGCTTCTGGAGTATTAAAATCATTATCCATAGCTTTGATAAATTTCTCTTCATACTCACTAGCATCATCAGGAAGATTCACCTCAATTGGCTCAATATCTCTTAATGCATTAAATAATCTTTCTACAGAAGCCTTTGCATTTTCAAGATTCTCTTTTGAGTAGTTAATCTCACTTCTATATACCGTTGAGGCTAAGAAATATCTAACAACTTCAGGATGATACTCTTCTAAAACTTCAACTATCGTAAAGAAATTGTTTAAGGATTTAGACATCTTTTCAGCATTTACTTTGACCATGCCAGAATGTAGCCAATAATTTGCAAAAGTACATTCATTACAAGCTTCTGATTGCGCTATTTCATTCTCATGATGTGGGAATCTAAGATCAGAACCGCCAGCATGAATATCAAAAGTATCGCCCAAAAGTTTCTTAGACATCGCAGAACACTCTATATGCCAACCTGGACGACCTGCACCCCATGGCGAATCCCAAGCTGGCTCACCTTCTTTTGCCATCTTCCAAAGTACAAAATCCATTGGATTTTCTTTTTCCTCAACCACATCAACTCTTGAACCTTGTTGAAGAGCCTCAAGATTTTGCTTACTTAACTTACCATAATCAGCAAATTTAGTTACGCGATAAAAGACATCGCCATTAGCTCCTTGATAAGCATAACCTTTCTTAATCAAAGTTTCGATCATTGCTACCATTTCGGGAATTGTTTCTGTAGCTCTTGGTTCTTTAGAAGGTTTAAGAATATTAAGCCTAGCAAAAACATCGTGCATTGCCTTAATATTTCTCTCAACTAACTCAGTGGTAGATTCACCATTTTCATTAGCTCTTTTGATAATCTTGTCATCAATATCGGTAATATTTCTAACTAATGTAACATCATAACCACGGTACTTAAAATATCTATTGATCACATCAAAAGCTATATAAGTCCTAGCGTGACCAATATGACAATCATCATAAACTGTTACACCACAAGCATACATTTTGATTTTATTAGCCTCAATCGGCTTAAATTGTTCTTTTTGTCCTGATAAAGAGTTATAAAAAATCATAAAGCAAAAATCCATCTTTTTGAATCTTATAATTATAAGTTATCAGTATAACTAAATTTTAGTACTTTTGGAAAAAATCTTATTACTCAAAGCTTTTATAAACCATATTAAGATATGGCTGAACATTTTCTAAAGACTCTAAGCTGCTACAAGCATTATATGCAGCACAACCAGTATCAAAATAAACTCTAGCTGCATTAGTACAATTTGAACTTATAGTATAACTTAAACCATCTGCTATCGCATATATCCGCCCATCACCATCTCTGAGAATCTGATAGTTTGAACCAGCTATTGCTACACTACTAATCAAATTATTATTAGCTATATCTTCAACATAAATATTACTATTAGTTATAATAAATAATGCTCCAAACTTAGCTATTATAGTTAATCCGAGAGTATTTTGCTAAACACATAAGAGATAGCATCACAAAATTTTTCAAAACTATTATTCACTTTTCTAAATATTTTTTTAAAGTTAGCCCAAACCTTTTCAATAGGATTTAAATCTGGAGAGTACGGAGGTAGATATAATATTTGTACATCAAATTTATTGGCTATTTCAATCAGCTTAGAGGATTTATGGAAACTAGCATTATCCATTACTATAGTAGTTTTAGGTTTTAATGATGGGCATAAGTGTTCCTCAAACCATTGATTAAAAATTTCAGTATTGGTATATCCACTGTACTCTAATGGAGCTATAATCTTTTTATCTGCATAATTATATCCAGCAACAATACTTCTTCTTTGTGTTTGATATGCTAAAACCTCACCATAACTAGGCTCACCAATTAGTGACCATCCTCTTAGGATAGAAAGCTTATTGTCACACCCCATCTCATCTATATAAAATAACAAGTTTTGAGCTATTTCTTTTAGTTTTTCTATATACTCCAACCTTTCATGTTCTTTTCTTTGCTTATATTTTGGAGTCTTTTTTTAAAACTAAAACCAAGTCTATTAAGACAATCATAAAATGTACTTCTTGGAATATCAGGGGCTAATGCTTCTTTTATATCTAATGCACTTGCATCTGGATGATCTATCAAATACTGTTCAATCAATGTTTTATCGGTAAAGCTAGCGACTCTGCCACAACCAACTCCTTGCTTTGAACTATAATCTCCGGTTCTTTTATAAAACTCTATCCATGAAACAACTGTACGCTTATCTATGTTTAAAAACTTACTCAGCTCGAACTCCGTCATACCTTCTTCATATTTATTAATTACGATGTCTCTAAAATATTGGCTATATGATGGCATTTTTATTAGACATTATAACATTTCTACAAATATCTTTTTCTACAAATATCTTTCGGATTAACTATATGGGTATTTTAGGAATCCTAGTTGCTATGATAGCAGGGTTTGTCATGCCTAAGAATTTAATAAGTATTGATTCATTAGCTTATGCAGGATTATATTTGTGTGGATTTTTATTTGTTTGTTCATTATTTACACTTTTTGTTTATTGGCGTAACAAAAAATTATGAGATCAGTTATAGATTATTTACGTGTATTTTTAGCTATTTCTTTTAGACTATCGTTTATCTTAAATAGTACAATAAGTATTTCACAGAAGACTTTAGCAAAAATTGCTCCTAAGATAATTTCTAGAATTCCAGCAATAAAATAGCCAGAAAAAATAGCGGTTAAACCGCTAAAGCATACACCAATAATACTAAGCCAGAAAATAAATATAATTATGCTTGGAGTAAGAAAACTCTCAAAACTTATAAATTTTTTTAGAAAATTAACCATAGGATTTTGATTTGTTGTTTCGTTCATTTTGATATCTCCTTAATCTTCAACGATGTTATCTTGATTAGCTGTTTTTTTACAATAAGTTACATAGCGTTTGTCTGTAACTATTAGATAAAATATAGCGCCAATTATACCTTCAAAATAGGTGTGATCAATAGGTGATATAATACATACAAAGATTATGAAAGGCATAATTAGTATAACTAAACTTCTAAAACCAACCCTACGATATTCAAAAATACCAAAGATCGACATAAGGATAACAAGAATTATACTTAGATGTATATTAGTCTCTACCTCAACAGTATTTAGTAGCATGGTTAGTAGTACAAAGACAATCATGCCAAATATTCTTGTCTTAGGTGCAATTGCTCCCATACTAATAGGTGCAGCCATATAACCAATAATATTAAATCCTGTCACAATAAGCATTAGAGCGACCCAGTTATCAGAAAATATTAAGAAACCAGCACAAATTTAAAAGTTAGCAATTAATGATCTTCTTGAAATATTAACTTGTTTGTTAATTTTAGCAAAGTATCTTGGCATCTGACCTTCAGCTGACATTGCATATAACATTCTTGAGGAAGCGCCAAGATAACTATAACCTGTTGCAGAAGGACTTACAATACTATCTATGATTAATAAAACGGCTATATAACCAAGACCTATCAGTGTAGCTACTTGTAAAAGAGGCGATTCAAAGTCTAGACCAGCCCAACCACCTTTTGAGATTAGATACTCATGTGGTACAGCTTGCATGAAAGCATATTGTAATCCCATATAAAGTAGTAATACTAAAGCTAGAGATAAGATAATTGCAAGAGGCACATTTCTTGAAGGATTCTTAATTTCACTACTATATGCTACGACAATCTGAAAGCCATTAAATGTATATACCAAACCACCAGCAACTATTGCAGTCAAAGCATTACCAACTGTAAAGTTATTGTTAGGAATATCTGCAGAAACCAAACTATGATGCTCGGTACTGTGAGTAAAAGCGTATATGATAAAGATTATAACTATTGCCGCAGGTACAAACATTTTAAACACAGTTATACCATTATTTACACTAGCAAGTAATTTAACTCCGTAGAAGTTAATAATTAGGTAAATAACTAATATAAATAAGGATAATAACATTCCATAAGTTGATATAATGCCATTATGCATTAACCACTCAAAACCTTTAATTCCAGCAAGGTATTGTGTTGTTGCTTGCGCTTCTGTAGATATCATTACCACGATACCAAACCAGTTAGCAAAAGCGAAGGGCATAGCAAAGACACTATTATGTGATAGTGCGCTTGACCTTGTTGTAGCACCTCTTACTGGAAATACAGATACTACTTTTGCTAAACATAAACCAACCATCATAATCATGATTGCAGCTAATACCCAAGCTAGAAAAGCCCAATTTCCTGCTGTTTTTGCTGTAAGTTGCGCACTAAATAACCATCCAGAGCCAACCATGGATGTCACTCCAATAAGGATTGCGCTAAACAAAGACATTTTTTGGGATGTATTAATTTCCATTACAAAAAATCCTATATCTGAAATACTATTATAATTTAACTATATACATAACTAGTTATGATTAGCAATACAATCTTTAGCTAAAAGTTTATGGTTATTAATTATTTTTAAAATGGCTTTTAAAACTATTATTCAAAAATACAAGCTACTCATCATACCAATATAACCGCCATGAGTTTCATTTTGAGCTTGAATAGTAAAATGGGTTTTTTTATGGTTAATCTTTAGATTATTATTAATATTGGGATACGAATTAGAGCTAGCTAAATACGTTGGTAGAGGATTAGTCAAATCATAATTATTGGATACTGTCGTAGCAGCAAGTTGTAAAAAACTAAAAAAGAATACCAAAAACAACAATTTGTTCATATCGAATAAAATAGTAAATTTAATGGCGAAAAATCTAGAGTTTCCTTAAAAGGACTATCAATATTTCTAATATATTTTTTGATCATTTTATAATGAATCTGATTGATTTTTTCTAATGGTTTAAGCTTTTTATTAATAGTTGTTTTTTTATAAAGTCCTAACCATTGAGTAGTTATATCTTTGAAATCTTGGCTAGACATAGTTGGTGAGATTCTATTATCAAAAGAGATTTGATTATAAAAATGCTTAGGTATACAAAAAATATGCCTAATTATTTCATTATTAGCATTTATTTGTTCTATTTTGTTATTGTCAATTGCTGTAAAATCGTTTAGATATAAAGCTTTGAGAGTTTCAATACCTAAGAAATTCTTTGAAAAATGTTGTTTAAAATTTCTTTCTGTAGCACTACTATTATCAATAGAAAGGCTAATATCTTCAATTAGTTTTTGATAGAGAATTTCTTGATCAAAAATTTCTGCTAACTTTTTTAGCTGTGGGGAAGATATATTTTTTTTATTAGCGAGGTTATTTACTTCCTTTAACCACCAATTCATTTTCTCATTAGCTACTTCAAGATTATTATAAAGTTCAGTGCATGAAATTATTTGTGATTTAAGCTGATCAAGTAAATAAATTATTTGCTGTTTATCAGTATTTAACTTACGGTACGCAAAGTAGACTACAGAACCATATGGTGGGAGTTTTTCATTTGGATAGTTAAAATAATTATATTGCATTTTTATACCTTTCTAAAAGCTATAATATAATTAACATCAGCGCCACTGGCAAGTTTGAAACTGTTTGTAAGAGGGTTATAATGCACACCTATTATTTCCAATGCTACAAAACCATATTTCTCAGTAGTTTTTATCAGTTCATAAGGCTTGATAAATTTATTATATTGATGTGTGCCTTGTGGAACCATTTTTAGAATATGCTCAGCAGCAACTATTGATAGTAAATATGACTTAAGATTCCTGTTTAAAGTAGAAGCAAAAAATAAGCCGTCTTTTTTAATTAGTTTTGCGATAGAGGCGATTATACTCTCTGGCTCTGGAACATGCTCCAACATTTCCATACAAGTTACAATATCAAAGTCTAAATTTCCTTGTGTGACAAAATCCTCTATAGTTGAGTTTATATAGTTAATTTTAAGCTTATTCTGCTTAGCATGTTGCTTAGCGACATTTATGGCTTCTGAAGAGGCATCTAAACCATAAACATCATTATTATTTGTCGTAAGTGATTCACTAAGTATTCCACCGCCACAACCGATATCGATAATTTTTTTATTATCAAGGCTTGTAAATTTTTTGATAAATTCTAATCTTAGTGGGTTAACTTGATGTAGAGTTTTTAGTTCACCATTATGGTTCCACCAGCTATCAGCTAGGCGAGAGAACTTATCAACTTCATTGTTATCTATATTAATCATATAATTTTGATATTTTTTATATTACTTTCTAAATAATATCAAAGATGAATCTCTAAGAAAATTTTTATTAGTGTTTTGTATACTAATTTACTATAATAAGACTTGTATTTTTTTGCCAACCTTAATATGAGAATAATTTTGATGAAACTAAATGCTAAGTCTACTTTGCTATTATCACTGTTAGGTGTGACTTTGAGTAGCTGCTCAAGTTTGAAAGCTACAAAAGATAATCGCGATCCTTTTGAGAGTTACAATAGAAAAATGTATGCTTTTAATGATAAGGCTTATGAAACTTTAACTCCAGCTGCTAATTCGTATGAAAAAGTTGTTCCAGATACTTTAAAGAGCGGTATTTTTAATATTTTCCAAAACTTGGCTGAGCCTGCTAGAGTTGCAAATGATATGTTCCAAGGTGAATGGGATTATGCTGGGGATGATGGTTTTAGATTCTTGACAAATACTACTTTAGGTTTGGCAGGTTACTTTGATGTCGCGGATAGTTGGTTTAACAAACCTATGAGATATCATCAAAGTTTTGCAGTTACTCTTCATAAATGGGGTGTGTATAAGGATAATGAAGCCTCTCCTTATGTGGTATGGCCGTTAATTGGCCCAGGTACATTAGAGGATATTACTACAGGTGTTGATGCGTTGTTTAATCCATTAACTTATATATTCTTCTTTGCTCCAGTTGGTTCGGCAATATCTTGGGGAGTAAGTGTTGGTACGACAGGTGCATATTATGTTAACCAAGGAGTATCATATCTACCATCATATTCAAATCTTAAAGAAGTTTCTATTGATCCTTACATAGCGATGAGAAATGCTTATTTACAAAATTATGACTATGGTATGGCTAAAGTATTAAAACAACAGTTAAGCAAAGATGATGCAACTATTCAGACCGATCAAGCTGTATTAGGAGTACTAGGATTAGATAGTGATAACATCAATGCGCAAATTGCTACTACAGGCGGTACTAAGGTCAAGTCTTCTGAGCCTCCTGTTATATTCAAAAGTAATATTAGTACCGTTAACAAAGCATCACAAGTTGAGGAAGCATTTGATCAGGATTACTCAAATGATAGTACAGCTCTTGATTTGGCTAATGTTGATAATGACGATACAACACAGAGTGAAGCTAGCAAGCTAAAAACCGAAATAAGAGATGCCAAAGCAGATCTTCCAGGTGATGCAGACTCTCCAGCATCAGCAGTTCAAACTCTTGCCGAGCAGGGGTAGTTTAAGTTTAGTTTTCTATATAAATATTCGAATTTATCAATCAAAACCATATTAAATTACTTAATTGTCAATATTTTTTGTTTGTAATAATGATTAATGGAATGATGGAGATAATAATAGAGCAAATATAATCAAGCTGATGTATATGATTTGTTTTTATAATATCTAGAAGAGTTGCCCATTAGTGGAGTTAATCAAGAAATAATAGTGAAATATTTAAAGTCCAAATATTCTAAAGCTTTTTGACTTAAGTAGACAGTTGCTATCATTGCTCCAAAGCAAGATATTCTTATCAAAAGAGAGTTGTGTAAGTTTGGTATAGAAATATCTTGGAAGAATATGGGTATAACTAATATCAATAAAGTATATCTTACAGTTAGTATACTATATATCTTGACTAGATTTTGAATAGTAAGGGTGACTTATGCTACCAATAAAAGTTACTAATACAGCCATTATAGTCCTACTATTCCTAAAATCTCTTTTGATAATAAATCAGTATATAAAATAGTTGAATCTATTCAGTTTTAAAAAATGATTTATATCAGATTTTATGAACAAGATTTTAAGTATATTTAAATGGTTTTGCGAAACAAATAACACACTTAACATTTATGGAATATTCTATATCAGAATCAAATTGGTCAACTATTCTAACTTTTCTTATAAATCAAAAAGGTTTACATACAAAAGATACATACAGCTAGGCTTAGAAAATTTATAGAAGTAGTCTTTTATATTCTAAAACAAGTGCCAAGTGGAAATACCTTCATAAAGATTATGGTGATAGTAGAGCTATCCATATATCCATAAGCCTTATAAATATTGGGCTGTCAAAGGAATTTGGAATAATCTAATGACCTATGTTTAAGATATTGATTCACAACAGTTTATGATAGATTGATTATCTGTCAAAACATATGCATGTGCTAGTAGCTATGAAATAAATATAAAAAGTGTTTACAAATTCTTTTTTAGTATCTTCAAAATAAAATAAGTGACTACTCTAACATAACTCAATTATCTAGAGCAATCCCTAAAAATATTTATTGAGACGTTTATTTTCAGTAATATTTATACCTTAGTTTAAAACATATATTTACATTCTACCTAATTATTTAGAAGTATACTTTTCTTGAGTATAATTAGCTAAAATATTAACATTATCACCAGTTATAGTATCTGGATAGTATGTTGAATTTCCTTGTCCTAAGGCAGGTTGGTTAATAGCCCAAAACATAGATCCACCAAAACCGTTGTCTGTAACATAGTCTATTGCTTGTTTATCGACTTCCATGCCTTCCCACATACCACTGCCTGCCTGACCACCTGGTTCAAAACCAAGTACGACTAGGCTCGGATCAACATACTTAGCAAAGCTGCTTAACATATCTTTGTATAGTGGCATATTCCAAGTCTGAGCTTTAGGCATCTCTTGAGGGCTTACGTCATAAGCCATAATGTTTACCCAGTTTACTGTCTTTTCAAGTGAAGAGTCATGATCTCTTAACCATTTTTGTATTGCAATACCTTCACCATCAGAATTATAGTCACTAGCAAAACCATGAGCTTTAGAGCTTTCAAAAAAAGCATTAAATCTAGTTGTATAACCAATTTGCTTATCTTGCATACCTTCAGCATCTAGTCTATCTCTTAGAGTTTTTAAAGTCTTAGCTAAAACTGCTAATTGTTGGTCTTTGTTTGGATTTGGAGAACCATTAGCTAACTGACTCATATGCTCCCAGTCAAAGTCTATACCATCGCCAGCTAATTTTAATAACTCAACAACTTGATCTACAAAAGCATCAACCTGATCATCTTTAAGAGTTTGCTGTAAATCTGACCATCCACCTATAGCCCATATAAATTTACCTTTATTTTCATGAGTAACTTTTATCAAATTATCTATTCTTACTCTTTGCCAATTAGAATTGTTATCCCAAGGATTTTCGTAATTACCCATAACTTTAAGCACATCAGTACCTGCCATACTTTCATTTAAGTAAGCGCCACTCCAGTTTTTGTTAGCTGGCACATCAGGATTTGGTGAACCATCTAACGTCAAGAAAGAGTATATTACATGAGTGTAAGGAGCCACATCTTCTGCAGAGCCCTTATAATCATTACTTATAAGGCCAGGTTTCCAGTTTTCCCAGTAACCAATTACTTTTTTGCCAGATTCAATTGGAGCTAGCTGTTCAAAACTAATATTAATGTTTTGAGTATCTTGATCAGCAGTAAAAGAGCTAGGCGATATGATAGCTTTATATCCAGTCACAGAAGTAACTGCTATATTCCACGTACTACCATCTTTTTCTATTTCTTTACTAATAGTGCCATCACTCTTAATTTGAGTTTTTATACTTTGCCCATTAGAGTTTGTGAAAGTTATAGTTGTTGATTTATCTTTAGGAAGTCCACTAACATTTACTACTAATACTTCAGATGGTAAAGTTTCTTTAGTAAAGTTAACTTCAACATCCGTGGTATTAAAGTCATGTACAATAATAGGAGCTATTTGTTTAGGAGTATATGTAAATCCATCTTTACTAAAACTGTCTACATAAAGTTTATAAGTAATACCTTTCTGAGAAGATGGTAAGTTATCAATAATAGTATCACCATTAGTATCTAGAAAACCGTTAGCAACAGTCTCGCCAGCTGAGTTTTTAAGACTATATCCTGTAGTAGTAGCAACATCAGCATTTGTTTTGATATGAATACTTCCTATCTCTGTTTGTTTATATTCTATTTCAACTTTTTGAGTACCTTCATTTTTTAATGTAAAGTTAGAAGGAGAAGCAGTACCTTTGGCACCATTTAAAGGAAGCACATTTATAGTTAAGTTCGTGCTACTACCTGAAAATGGAATATTTAAATTAGTTGTACTGCCCCATTTAGCATCTTTCACTTCAGCAATAACAGTACCATCTTTTTCTACTTGTATACTAGCTAGAGAACTGTCTGTGACAAATTCTGGCTTACTAGGCAGTATTATAGCTACAATACCTTTGCTATTCTGACTTCCAACAAGTTCCCATGGACCATATTGTCCAGAGTTTGCTGGATTATCGCCTCTAGTCCAGTACTTTGCCTTATACTGATTACCTTGATATGTTACAGTGTCACCTCCGCTGTATGCTTGTGAAGAGTTCCATTCGGCACCTTCTTCTTTAGGGCTACTCCATACATCACTATTTCTTGGAATATCACCTTTAGTCCACCATTTAGCTGTATATGTTTTACCATTATAAGAAACTTGATCTCCACTATTATATACTGTGTTTGCATTCCATGAGTTAGCAGATGATGCTGATTTAATAGTAGTAGCAGTAGCAATTGAGATAGTTCCCATTCCCATTAATGCACATGTTACTGATGAGATTAATTTCATTTTTTTCATATTTCTACTCCATAAATTAAACTATAAACTAAAATAGTATTCTTAAAGAAGTTTAGGTAGCTCTTCTTTTCTATACATTAGTTAAAAAATAAATACAAATTATATTAAAGTATAATGTTGTATATTTTTAATCTGACTTTAATAATAAATAGTAAAAATAGATTTGAAAAATTCTTTTTTTGAATGTGTATATTCTTTTTTTGTATATATGAAGATATGATCACTAATAACCAGTTGGATAATATGTATGTAAGAAAGTAGCTTGTATCGAAATCTTTTTTAAGACTGTTGATTTAATCATCATGTCATTCTCGCGAAGGCAGGAATCTCCTTAGTATTTAAGAGATCCCCGTGTTAAGCACGAGGATGACTACTGTTTTTATGATACATACTGATTAAATCAACAGTCTTTTTTAGTTTTTAATTTGCTACTTAATATTAAAAATAACGGCGTATTAAGGACAATATTTATTGAATAGTTAAAGTTAGAGTTATATATTTACAGTCAAGTTTTATATTTTGTTTCATAGGATCAAATGAGCCGGAGAATTACCCTAAAGCAACTTAATGTTTTCGTTGAGACTGCAATGAATAAATCTATAACTATAGCTGCAGAAAAATGTTATATAACTCAGCCTTCTGCTAGTAAAGCTATATTACAATTAGAAGAAGCTTTGCAAAAAGTTTTATTTGAAAGAGGTGCTGGCAAAGAAATTAGTTTAACATATGAAGGAGAACTTTTATTTGTTGAAGCCAAAAGTATACTTGATCGGGTCTCTGAGTTAATAAAAGATAAAGAAAATATTACTGGTAAAATAGTTATTGGTGCTAGTGTAACAATATGTGATTATGTATTACCGAAAATATTACCGCAGTTTCAAAAATTATTTCCAAAAATCAATATAAGAATTGAGAGAGTGCTCTCAGATAGAATCAGATATTATGTTGAAAATGCTGTATGTGATATAGGTTTAGTTGAAGGTAGGGTAATATCTAGAGAGTTGGAGCAAACATTATGGAAAGAAGATCGTATTGAAATAATTTGTGCTAAAAATCATGAATTAGCGAAGAAAGATAAAGTGTCATTAGAAGAGGTCTTAGTAGGTCAGAATTGGGTACTATGGCATCATGATATGGGTACTAGAGATATTTACATACAAACTAAAGGAAGAGAAAAGCTAACCCAAAGCTTTGGATTTGGTGCTGAAGACCTTGGTAATGGATTATTAAAATTTAGTGAGGTTGCTTGGGATAATCAAGAGAGTATCACTAGGGCTTCTACTAACTATATTTCTAGTAGTATTGTTTTTGATAGTGCTGAGGCAATTAAAAATTATGTTGCTAATAGTAATTTTCTTGCTAGTTTATCAAAAACAATGTTGGATAATACCCTTTGCAATGATATTAAGATTCTTAATGTAGAAGGCGGATATCAGACAAGAGATTTTTATATATTAAAACATAAGCAAAGATTTTTTTCTCAAGCTTCAGATGTCTTTTTAGATTGGATTTCAAATTATAATCTATAGCATTGATAGTTATTTAATTAAAACTTTACATGCAACTAAATACTTATATGTAAGCTATCTAAAGTATCATAGTAATAAATAGCCTTATATATTAAAAAAAAGAATTTTTCAAATAACTTTACCTTATATATTATTAATAAAAAATTAAATACATATAGCTAAAATTTAATGATTAGTAATTATTTATGAATTGTTAAATAATTTTGTATAAGGAATAAAATGAAAGTTAAAAAACTAGTAAAAAGTATATTTATCGCAAGCTGTAGTATGATATCACTATCGACAATACCATCTATAAGTTATGCTGAAGTTTCAGATATAACAGAAGTAAATAAGCAAGTAATTAACCAAAACAGTACTATAATAACAGGTAAAATTTTACCTAACGATAGTTATGTTATTAGAGATTCTAACGGTAATACTATACTTGAGGGTGTTTCTGATAGTAACGGAGTATTCCATAAGAAAGTTAGAGGCTTAGATGAGAATGATACTTTAGTTTTAAATTATCGAGGTCAATCTATAACGGCTGATAATGATGGCTTTATGGCTATTTTTAAGTATAAGCCTCATATTTTATTTGCATCTAGTCCTTTTGATCCTCCTGAATATGATGATCCTAGTTATTGGTGGGGCCAAGCTAAAAATATGCAAGCACTATTTTTTCAGACGACACTTGGCTTATTCAATATTAGACAAGCCTACAAAGAAGCTTTAATCAGTGGAAAAGGTATGAGTTGGTATCAAGCAACTAACTTTGAGAATATTACTCTAGGTTTATTATCAGTTGGGCAAGGATTTTATGATGCATATAAGAGTCAGCAAGCTACCAAAGAAACCCTAGAAAAATTATCTAAGGATTTTAATGAGAGCTATAGCAAAATTATGAAAAAGCTTGATTGGTTTGTAAATAATATAGATGTTGAATTCTCATTTAATACATAAATAGAGATTGATGATAATAATGAAGCACAAGCAAAATCAACGCGTAAACTTGTAAAACTTTTAGATATGCTAAATACAATTCTTGAAGGAGATGAGTATAACTCATTTAAATCTGGGTATGATGGTTATAAAATGCCGACTCCTAAAGAATTAGGTCAAATGTCATCTGATGCTAAAAATGAAGAGATTTTTAGGTTAATGTCTAAGCTTGCCAAATATGAGAAAGCTAGTGGTATAGAGGATGGTATTGATGCTACTTTAGATAGTTTTTATGAGCAACAAATAAAAAATCAAGGTGGATATATTGAACTACAGTCATCACAATTAGCGGTAATGATAGAAGCTATCAATAATCTTAATAGCTTAGACGATATTACTAAGAATAAGTTTGCATATAAGATATCGCAAATAGATAGTGAATTTGATGTGAATAATTACGATAGTGAAGCTAAAATGTATAATCCAGCTGGAAAAGTTTGTGATGGCTCTATCTCTACTTTATATATCCAAGCAATAGAAAGAGATAATAAATTTCTAGACTATATGGCGAGTGTCTACTATCTAACTATAGCTGATAATATTGTTACACAATATCCTAGTTCAAATATAAATCCTTCAGCAGTAGATACTAGTTTGCCTATACAGGATCAGCGTATCAGAATGGCTGCATATAATATGATATCTGCATATTATGATCAAAAGCAAAAGATAATTAATATCGCCGATAGTACTTTAAATAACTGCCAATATTTTGGCGATTTTAATGCTCCAAGAATCCCAGGTATAAGTTACCAGACTCAAATAAGTAGTCACGATTATTATGATTTATACTTGGTTTTGGATTTACAGGATGATGGTGGTAGCTCAGATATACCAGCAGCAGCTGAGATTTTCAACAATAAAAATCTAAGACTGCAATATTTTAGCGAAATACAAAATAAGTTTTTAGATACGATTTTTGATAATTCATTAGATAGTGTTATTGCTATCAAGTATTTAGATGGTAACGTTAATCAAATCGGCGTCAAATTAAAGTTAAAAAAAGATACTTTAGTTAATGCTAAAGAACTAATTAGTTCTATGTCTAAGCAGAATGCATATATTTCTTATGTTTCTGAAGGTATATCATTGTTGTTTGTACACTATCCTAATTTCACAGGTATTGCACCTGACAATGTTATCACACAAAAAATACAGCAACAGCTTAGTGATCCAAATAATTACTATATAAGAATAGCTGAAACTACTTTCAAGGAACCTACAGATATTTATATAGAGAACCATATATTGATATACGATACTAACAGTTTTAACTATATGAATTATTTGATGACAAATATAGGCCAAGATATAAGAAATATTTATATATCATGTCATGACCATGGAAAGTGTTATTATCCAGTAACAGCAGAGTTGCATTATGTTGATCCCAATACTAATTCAGATCAAGTAATTGATAAAAAAGAGATTGTACTAGGTACTGGATATAAGACACCTGAAGAATATGCCCTAGCAATAATATAATTTAACTGCTGTAGGAATTTAGAAATATTTTTTTCTAAGGATTAGATTAAAAAGGATTTTATTATGAGATTTTTAAATCAAAAAGGTAAGAAATTAATAGTTACCGCGGCATTGGCATCATTGATGTTTTCACCATTGTATAGTTTTGCTTATCCAAGCCAAGCTACTTCTGATACTCAGTCACAAGTACAACAAGTAGCATCAACATTAGTAGGTGGCAAGATTCAGCCGTATATGCAGTATTCTATTCGTAATCAAAATGGCTATTTAGTAGCACAAGGTGAAACTAATGCTAAAGGATATTTTATAGAGGATGTAGCTAATGTGGGTATTGGTGATACTCTAACTCTAGAATATGGTATAAGACGTATTTCACAAACTATTAATTCTAGAGTAGTTTTGTTCACAGAGTCAAATAATAATACTATGCTGCTTCAAGCGCCAATGCTTGGTGGTATGGATGGTGGAGATGCTGCGTTTAGTATAGCTAATATAGCAATTATGGCAGCTACGGGTGACTATGTTTTTGCAGTAATTGGCTTTGTTAATTTATTGTTGGGTATTTTGGGACCGGATCAGCAAGATATTGTTATGATGTTCACGGAGAAATCTTTACAAGATCTTACCGAAGCTGTCACAGCGCAAATAGATACAGATAATCAAAATATGTTGGCAAATTTTGCTAATGCACAGAAGTATAGGGCTGACAAAGATTTTACTGACTTAAAGGGTGTTTCTCAAAAACTATCAAACTATACTACGCTTCTTGATAATTCTGTATTTATGATGGATGATTTTAAAGGCAGTCCTGTTGGTAGTAAATACAAAAATGCTTACCAACAATTGCAGCAAGGAGGTAGACCAAATATTGATTATTGGGGCTTATACGGTGATATCAGTGATTATGAAGATGCTAATGGAATCACTGCTGCAGATAAAAACTCGGTTAGAAAAGTAATGGTTAAATATCTAGCAAATAGCTTTGCCTATGAGGATGATTTTAATTTCGAAGATCTACTAGCACAATTTAGGAGTCTAAATAAGAAGCTAAGTGTGTTACAAAGTGAGCTAAATCTATATAAACCAGATATCGCTTCAATATTAACTGATATGGGAGTTACAGGTACATATAATTATGACGTATGTGATGGTAGTGTTATGTCTTTGACGGAGGGAACAGTTAAGCTAACTAAACTAAACTTAGATCAGCTGTATATGCTGAAAAGAATTAGCCTAGCATATAATCATGCTTCTGCAAAACAAATAGCTAATTTAGATACAGAATATGCTAATGCACTAGCAGAACTTAGAAGTCTAGTTGCAGTGTCATCATCATGTAGATACTTCTTTAATCAAGATGCTACAGCTTGGGGTGGTGTATCGTATATGACATTCTTAGAGAGTAGACCTGGAGTTGCATATAAGATTAAGATAGATAACCTTAATAGAGCTGAAGACTTTAATGGAAATATTGATAATTTGGTCTTTGATCCTGAGGTAAGAAAACAGTATTTAACACCCTCGCAAAATGCTTTCTTCAAGAGATTCTTAGATGATACGGATACTGGACCAGCTATATATGCTCCTGATCAAGATGATACAAATGTACGCCTAATAAATGAAGATGCTGGTGGTGGTAATGCTGTCTATTTAGAAGGTTATTTTTATGTAAATCATGGTACCGATTTAGGCAGAGAAGACATAATCCTAAGAGATGATAGAAAAGATCCATCAATCAAATATATATCATATGATGGGTTTTTCAAAGGAACTATCGACGTTGCTATTAGCCTACCTAAAGGCGTAAATCCTAGTAATTATTATATTAAAAGCTCTAGTGATGGTCGAGCGTATCAGCTATCAGAAGTTAAGGATGGTGTTACCCATGTAACTATCAATGTTGATGCTTCAGATAAGTCTGTTAATAAGTTTGATGATGAAGTATCTATTTCACTGAGAGATATGGATAATAATCAAATAGATTCAAAAGAGATTTTTATAAGTGTACCAGAGACAGCAATGGATATGATGCAAAGTAAATTTTCATTCACAGAAGATTTATTTGCTGGGCATGTTGAAGAGGTATTTATTTATCCTAATAAAGAGTTTCCAGTTCCTTTCAAAGATATGAAGTTATATGTTTATGGTTACAAAGATGGACTAAGAACAGGTCTGAGATCTTCTAGACCTTTTGAAGTGTTTGAAGAGAGATTAGAAAGTGACTTTAGAGCACCGTATGTATATCTTAGTGGGGGAGATGTAGCATTTCAAGAGCTTGATGCAATTGTAATACCTTTTGATTTTAAGTATATGGAACAGAATTTAAAATATGATTGCTCAATAGGATCAGCAAAATGTAGCCACGATGAGATTTGGACTATGCCTTATATGAACTATAGCTTAGCAATGCCAGACTATAAGGTATTTGATTTAAAAGTTACAAGTAGTGGTGGTTATATAGCTCAAGTTGTCTTTAATCCAGGTCCTCAAGTAGATCCTGAACAGATAAATATAACAGTTAATGATGAAGCTGGTCGTAATTGTTCTATAAAAGCATATAACAATAATCAATTTGTAGAATTAGGTAAGGGTAATACTACAGTTAGTTATACACCAGATAGTATGGTATGGAGTGGTAAACATATGTTGGTTGGCTATTATTGTGATCAGTCTTTTGATGGTATTGATGGTAATGTAACCTTCACAGTAGATGTACCAAGTGTTGGGCTGAAGTCAATTACTGAAATGGTTAAGGTTCCACTCTCAGTATTTGATTTAAAAGTTACAAGTAGTGGAGGTAATATAGCCCAGGTTGTCTTTAACCCTGCTCCTCAAGGAACTCCTAACCCAGTTACTATATCAGTTAATGATGAGGCAAACCGTAACTGTAGTATATAGTTAATCCGAGAGTATTTTGTTAAACACATAAGAGATAGCATCACAAAATTTTTCAAAACTATTATTCACTTTTCTAAATATTTTTTTAAAGTTAGCCCAAACCTTTTCAATAGGATTTAAATCTGGAGAATACGGAGGTAGATATAATATTTGTACATCAAATTTATTGGCTATTTCAATCAGCTTAGAGGATTTATGGAAACTAGCATTATCCATTACTATAGTAGTTTTAGGTTTTAATGATGGGCATAAGTGTTCCTCAAACCATTGATTAAAAATTTCAGTATTGGTATATCCACTGTACTCTAATGGAGCTATAATCTTTTTATCTGCATAATTATATCCAGCAACAATACTTCTTCTTTGTGTTTGATATGCTAAAACCTCACCATAACTAGGCTCACCAATTAGTGACCATCCTCTTAGGATAGAAAGCTTATTGTCACACCCCATCTCATCTATATAAAATAACAAGTTTTGAGCTATTTCTTTTAGTTTTTCTATATACTCCAACCTTTCATGTTCTTTTCTTTGCTTATATTTTGGAGTCTTTTTTAAAAACTAAAACCAAGTCTATTAAGACAATCATAAAATGTACTTCTTGGAATATTAGGGGCTAATGCTTCTTTTATATCTAATGCACTTGCATCTGGATGATCTATCAAATACTGTTCAATCAATGTTTTATCGGTAAAGCTAGCGACTCTGCCACAACCAACTCCTTGCTTTGAACTATAATCTCCGGTTCTTTTATAAAACTCTATCCATGAAACAACTGTACGCTTATCTATGTTAAAAAACTTACTCAGCTCGAACTCCGTCATACCTTCTTCATATTTATTAATTACGATGTCTCTAAAATATTGGCTATATGATGGCATTTTTATTAGACATTATAACATTTCTACAAATATCTTTCGGATTAACTATAGCTCCTAAGTTTGTTATAAAAAATAGTGATGGTAAAGTTGTATCTGAAGGCAATCTAAACTTTACAAATCCAGTACATATCGCTAATTTACCAGCATCTGAAGATAGAGTTAAGTATACTTTAGAAGTAGAAGGTTATATTGAGAATGGCTTTAAATATACTCCTAGCTTTACAAGTACAATAGTGATTACAAATGCTGAACCTACGAATGTAACTATAGCTTTTGATAAAGAGTCTTTACCAGTACAGGTTGATAAGGTTACATTTGATATATCTGGATTACCAGAGGGCAAGATTACTATTTTGAAGTTAGCATCATCAGAAGGTGAATTTAAAGAGATAAAATTAGATGGAAATAAAACATACACTATTGAAATTCCTCAAGATAAAAGTGCATATACTATTATAGCTTCTGAGTTAGATGGCTATGAAGTACTTATAGCACCTAGTAATGTATTTGTTGCTGATAAAGAAAGTGAATCATTTAGTATTAATTACACTCAAAAATTTAAGCCACTTTTTGAATTGGGGCTTGTAAGTTATGACACAAGACCAAAGTATGGTAAGATAATGTTTGTCGGCAAACCTAATATTGAGAGAGAAGAAATAACGGTAAATGTAGATGATCTTGGTAAAAACAATTGTGCTGTGAGGGTGCTCAATAATGATATATGGCAAGTTTTAGGCTTTGGAAATCATGAATTTAAATTCATTCCAGATAAAAAAGTTTGGAATGGGGGCGTTACTTTAGTCTCTTATGATTGTGTCTATGCACCTAATCTTACCAAAGATACCATAGTTAGATTTGATGTCACTGTCAATGGGGTGACAAAATCTATATCTGAGAATGTACTTGCTAACTAGTTTATACTTTTGGTAGAAGATTATATTTATTTAACCTTAATTCATATAACAAGGTAAAATGACTGAACGTTAGTCAAAGCTACATAACCTTAGCTAAATAAAAGCCCATTCCGATAGGCTCAGAGTTCTAATTAGATTTAATAGACAGGCTTTAAATAACTAGAACTATATAATACAGTTTACGATAATATTAGAAAATTCAGGTTTTGAAACTATTTTAGCTAATTTAAACTAGATTTAAGATAATTGCTTATATGTTAATGATTTGTAAATCTAGACTTATTTAACTTCATTAGTAGCTATAGTTTTCATTGCTATAGCATGTAACTCTCCAGAAAGGATATATTTATTTATTTTTGAATATACTAATTGTTGCCTTTTAACTTTACTAGGCATATCATTAAATTCTTCGGCAATTATAGTTGCTGAGAAATGTACATTATCATCGCTTTGAACATCCGCGCTACAGTTTTTTAGTGAATTCTCTAAGATATCCTTAAGTTGTTCCTTTGTCATTTTTTCTCCTGATATATTAATTAATATATTCTTCTAAAATAGTTTTAGCACCATGCACCTTTGCTAAAGAAAGTGTTTTTTGGTCAATATTTTTAAATACAATTTGTATATTATTTTTTTGAGCATATTTTATATATTCAATTATTAGTGATAGACCCGCACTATCGATCCTGTCACATCTAGCAAAATCAATAATCCAAGTTTTATCTATTTTTTTTAGATTTTTTCTGAAATTTCTATATATATTAGCAACAGTTTTTAGCGTTAATTCTGTTTCTATAGTCCATTTATGATTAGTTACGGTTATCATTATACGCTTTGAAGATTATAATTTTTATCTAAAAGTTTAGGGTAAGTTTTTTCTTTAATCTTAGTTGTAACTTTTTCCACCGCTTTTGTCATTTCAACAACATTTGGATATGGTGCAAATTGCTGTTGATATGTTCTTAGGATACTTACACCAGCTACATCAAAATCATAGACATGCCATTTACCATCTTTTTGGAACATTTTTACAGCAAAATCTGAATTTTGGTCATTATCTATGTTGGTAATTTTACCATTTACGATAACAATTGGTTTATTTTCCCAGCTTGTATCATTTTTATTAAAAGGGAATAATGTAAGTTTATACTTTCCAGCATATGCAACGTTTTTAGCGTACATAAATGCTAGCATTTCTGTAGCTGAACGAATAAATTGTTTTTGTTCCGCTGGAGTAGCTTTTTTCCATTTTGGGGTGCTGACAACAAGCTGGGCAATTACACTAGGTGCAACCACTGGAATTATTTCGCGATCAACAAGACGTAGTAGCTTGTATGGATCTTGTTTATATTCGTTAGCATTTTTTATAAGTTTATCTTGGGTTTTTACAATAGTTCTGTTTAGCATATCAACAGGGTTTTCTATCGCCCAAGCACTTGAAACCATCAATATTATTAAAGATAAAAAAATCGAAATTTTACGTAGCATAATCAAAAGCTCTTAAAGTTAATCTATGACCCTAGATTTTAATACAAAAAAAATATATTTAAAAGCAGCAATTATTATTCCTTGCTTTTATCATCATCTTTGCCTGCAACAAAAGTGTTTATTAGTGATCCTAAATCTATCGCAGATTGAGTATTTTCTAATTGTATTACACTTCCTTGATGTAGATATTTATCTTGTTCTGAGGAGTTATTAGCATCAGCTATACCAGCGATAGCCATTATATCCTCACTAGGAGGACTTAAGGCAACATAGTTATCACCCAAGATTCCTGACATAGCAATTGAGGCAGAGTAATTAGCAGGAATTTTTTTATCACTATTTATCGCCATAGTGACAACAGCCATAAATCCATTATAGCTTTTTTCAAGGGCGATTTTAGTTACTCTACCAATTTCTACACCGGCTATTTTAACAGACGCATTTGTACGCAATGAACCTACACTTTTAAAATCAGCAGTAATAGTATACTCTTGTGTATTAAATGCTTTAAATGATGTGCCACTGACTTTAAATGTTAAAAATAACAAGCATAGCACACCTATTATTATAAAAATTCCTACTGAGGTCTCAAAATATTTGTTCCTCATCAAACTCCTCCAAACATAATCGATGTTAAAATAAGATCTGCACCTAAAACACTCATACAGCAATAAACAACTGTTTTTGTAGTAGCTTTGGCTATGCCATTTGAGTCTGGTATACAATAATAACCTTGGTATAAAGCTATCCACGCAGTTATAAAAGCAAATACAATGCTCTTGATAATTCCATTAGATATATCAGAAGCTATAACTGATGACTGGATATTACTCCAAAATTCTCCGTAACTAATTCCTAAAGCTGCCTCTGCAAGTATGAAACCTGCAAGTATTGCAACGCTTGCAAAGATAAGAGCTAAAATAGGACCACTTATCATACATGCCCAAAACCTTGTAGATAATATGAAGCTTATAGGATTAACATTCATAACTTTGAGGCTATTGATTTGATCTGTGGCTTTCATTAGTCCAATTTCTGAAGTTATTGAGCTACATGCTCGCCCAGCAAAAAGCATCGCTGTAACTACTGGCCCAAGTTCTCTAAGTACACTAAGAGCCACCATTACACCTAGCAATGAATGAGCACCAAATTTTGATAGGGTATAATAGCCCTGTAAGCTTAAAACTAAGCCTATGAAAACACCAGATGTAACTATGATAATAATTGAGTTAACTCCGACAGCTTTTATTTGAATAATACAATCTCTAATATTCAATTTACTAATAACTATTCTAAGTATTAAGCTAAGAGATTTTACTAAGCTATATATCAAAGAGAATGTAAGAGTATATACTTTGCTGAATATTGTCACAACTTAGCTCCCTAGAATCTCTTTTTTAAAGAAATTTTTCTCTAAATCATTATGATTATGATAATTATAATCTAATGGTTTACCAGCTAGAAAGTTTTGTATCTGCTGATCTTTACTATTTTTTATATTTTCTGGTGAGTCGCTAGCTATAATTTTCTTATTACCTACTATGATAATATGATCAGATATGCTCAAAGATTCTTGGATATCATGTGAGACTATTATTGAGGTCATATTTAGAGATTCATTTAAGGTAGATATCAATTCTAATAGTTTGTTAAATGATGCTGGATCTTGTCCTGTAAAAGGTTCATCATACATCATAATGTCAGGATCCATAGCAATCGATCTTGCAAGAGCTACTCTACGTGCCATACCGCCAGAAAGCTCACTTGGCATCATATTAATTGTATGAGCTAATCCGACAGCTTGAAGTTTTAATAATACAATATTTCTTATAAGCTTTTCATCAAGGTTGGTATTTTTGCGTAATGGGAAGGCAATATTGTCATAGACACTCAAATGAGTAAAAAGGTCGCCTGACTGAAAGAGAAAACCCATTCTATGGCGTAGCTTTTCTAGCTGTGTTTCTTTAGTATTTTTCTCAATAATCGCATTATCAATACAGATTTTGCCTAAAGTTGGTTTGATTAGCCCAGCTATAAGCTGTAATATCGTGGTCTTACCTGCGCCAGATGGTCCGAGTATTGTTGTTATTTTATTCGTTGGAATTGTAAAAGTAATATCATCGTAAATGCAGCGACTATCTCTATAAAAAGAGACATTTTTGAAACTAATATCACACATTATCGAAATAGTATTAGTTAAAAGGAATATTAACTTCTATAGTTGAATTTTTGCTACTATCTTCAACTTTTAGATCAATATCTCTAATATTCTCTTCAGACAAAGCAACATATTTTTTGACAACTTCAATTATTTCATCTTTGAGTTCCGCAAGTAAGTGGCTACTTATCTTAGAAGATCTTGGATGTAACTCACTTCTTTGATGAGCAACAATGATCTGTAGCCTTTCTTTAGCTACTGAAGCACTCTGTTGTTTTTTACTTAATCCAAAAAGTTTAGCTAGCATAATTATGATTTACCTATCAATTTTTTGAAGAAACTAGTCTTTTGTTCAGTATATCTCATTGGTACGTCTTTACCAAGTATTCTATCCACAGCATCGAAATAGGCTTTAGCAGCAATCGAGTCACTAAAGTGTGTAATTGGATGACCACTATTTGAAGCCTCTAGAATATCTTTAGACTCTGGAATGATACCAACAATAGGGGTATATAGTATTTCACTAACGTCTTCAGCCTTAAGCATCGCACCGGCTCTGGCTCTAGCAGCATCATATCTATTAAGAAGTAGATGAATCTCTTTGAATTCACCTTCTCTTTGAGCTTTAAGAGTTTTGCTAGAAAGCATACCGAGTATTCTATCAGAGTCTCTAACAGATGATACTTCAGGGTTAGTGACTATAATTGCAGCATCTGCACATCTCATAGCCATTAGCGAACCTTTCTCAATACCTGCTGGAGAATCGCATAAAACAATATCAAAAGAGTTTCTTAATTCTTCAATGAGTCTGTCAACACCTTCTTCAGTTAGAGCATCTTTATCTCTAGTCTGTGATGCTGGAATAATGTATAAATCATCAATTCTTTTATCTTTGATAATAGCTTGATTTATAGTTGCTTCTTCTCTGACAACGTTTATCAAATCATAAACAACTCTTCTTTCACATCCCATAATAAGATCAAGATTTCTTAAACCAACATCAAAGTCAATAACAACTGTTTTAAGGCCTTTTTTAGCAAAAGCATATGCAACAGCGGCACTTGAAGTAGTTTTACCAACACCACCTTTACCAGAAGTTACTACAAATACCTTGCCTTGTTTTTTTTCACTCATTTTTAGCCTAAGCCTCTTTCATTTAAATTTCTTTAAAAATTAAAAACCTTCTATATGTATCTTGTCATCTTGTAGATAGACTATATACCCATCTGTGTTAGTATTTTCTACAGGAATGCTTTCATTATTTAGTGTTACATATTTACCTGCAATCGACACTAGTTCTGCTCTTAGATCCTTACAAATTATTTTAGCATCTTTGTTGCCAGAACTACCAGCAATTACTCTACCACCAATTCTACCATACACAATAATGCTGCCATCAGCAATAATTTCAGCACCATTATTAACATTTGCGGTAACAATGACATCACAGTCCCGTGCATTTATCGATTGACCGGTGCGTACTGGGGTTGTAACAATTTTAGCGGAAGTGAAGCTTTTATCCTCGTCAACATTGACTTCTTTAGACTTACCACCTTTTAAGATATTGTGACCAGCTCTAGCTAATTTTGTTTTTAGTTCTTTATTATTAACAACAAATCCTACAGGAATCATTCCATTAGCTTTAAATGTAGCAATTACTTTCTCTAAAAAGTTAACTGAGCACTTCTCATCTTCATCAATATCACGAATATCAATAGCAAAAGGAGTATTATGGAAAAATGATTTAGATTGAGAAATTTTTGAGTTTAATAAACTCTCAATCTGGGTGAATTCAGTTACATTGATGTTAATCGCACTAATAGTGTAGTTACCACCTTTGAAATGAAAAGCTTGCTTCATATGTAAGGCCCTAAGATCAAGAAGGTTATCGCAATTACTTTATTTTAGCTTCTTTATACATTACATGCTTACGAACTACTGGATCATATTTTTTGATTTCCATTTTGTTAGGCATTTCTTTTTTATTTTTTGTAGTAGTATAGAAGTGTCCTGTTTTCGCAGAAGAAACTAGTCTGATTTTTTCTCTCATGATATTTCCCTTATAAAAAGCTTTTATTAAATTTTATGACCTTGAGCTCTAAGATCACTAAGAACAGTATCGATACCTTTCTTGTCAATGATTCTCATACCTTTAGAGCTAACTCTTAGCTTTATGTATCTATTTTCACTTTCTACCCAAAATCTGTGTGCATGAAGATTTGGTAGGAATCTTCTTTTTGTTTTGTTTTGTGCATGTGAAACATTATTTCCAGTAGCAGGTCTTTTACCTGTAACTATACAAACTTTAGACATTTAGAAACCCTCCCTGGGCAAATTTTATTATTTTTATACAACATCTCAACAATTTTATTATTTTTTGGCTTAAAAGTAAACCAATAATGTTAAATAAGTTTCGTTGTTTTATCGTGGCTAATATAATTTGCAACTATAGAGTTGGTGTACCTCCGGCATTTTGAGAGTTCTGGATATTGTTGTTATAGTTGAAGTTATTTTCTCCCTCAAATAGTTCACTAGTAGTTGGATTATTGTTGCGTACAGGAGCAGTTGGATCATTGTCTACTTTAGTTGAGGTATCACTTTGATTATCACTTGTTGAAGTGGAATTATTTTGTTGATTTTGCTTAACCATAATACTAGAACCAGATTTTGCAAGAGTTGATCCGGAGTTTAGTTTGTCTTCATCAGGTAAATATAATGGTCCTGTTTGACCGCATGCACTGAGTACTAATAGAGCTGTTGTGATTGATATTGCAAAAAGTTGTTTTTTCATGGTTTAGATAATAGTTCAGGTATTTATAGTTTAGAATTTAGCAATAAATGTTTGGTTTGGCAATTCAATTATCTATTTAAACACTAAAATGCTAAAATTTTAATTAGTTTATTTATTGTTGATAATTTTATGAGGTTTGTTGATTTTAATGGTGTCGGTGAGGCAACTATCAAGGCATTAGCTAAATATAATATACATGACCCAAATGATCTATTAACTATTTTTCCAAAAGACTACAAAGATACACGGGTCATAACACCTATTAATCATCTTGTTGCTGGTAAGAGAAGTTTGATCCAAGGGAGAGTTACTAATCTTACATATAAAAAATTTGGTAAAAAATTTTTGCGTTTTAATATTAATGATAATACAGGTTTCTGTAGCGTGATATTATTTAAATTTTACCCTAATCAGCTAGCCATTCTTGAGAAGTCTGAGTATGTGCGTTGTTATGGTAAGGTTGAATTCTCTCTGAGCCCACAAATGGTTCATCCAGAGTGGGCTACTGTTAATAATGGGGAATGTGCTTTAAAACAGGGGTTTTCAGCAGTTTATCGCCTTAAAAAAATTCCTGATAGATTAATTTCTAAGATGATTTTGAAAATGTTACAGGATAATAGGGTTGAAAATATTATTCCTTCACAGCTGTTACGTAGATTTAATTTGATTAGTTTTTGTGATGCTTTGTATTATGTCCATGCTTTGACAAATTTTATTGATGAAAAATATTTAAGCATAGCGAGGTTCTCGATTAAATTTGAAGAGATGCTTGCTTATAAACTAGCTGAGCAAAATATTTATAAAAATACTGTAAAAGCACAAGCCCCACAACTATTTTTAACGAAAATTCAGCAAAACGAATTTTATGAAAAGTTACCATATCAACTAACTAATGCTCAGCAGCGAGCGATCACAGAAATTCTTGATGATATTAAAAAGTCTAATGCGATGAATAGACTTCTGCAAGGTGATGTTGGGGCGGGTAAGACTATTGTTGCGACTATCGCAGCATACGCCGCAGTTAAATCTGGTTATCAAGTTGCTATGATGGCGCCTACTGAAATTTTAGCTGAGCAACATTTTAGTTTTCTTTCTCAGTATTTGGCTAGTTTTGATATAAAAGTCATCCCATTATTAGGTAAATTATCAGCAAAACAAACTCGTGAAAGTTTAGACAGAATTAAAGATCAAAAAGATTGTGTGGTTGTCGGTACTCATGCAATTTTTCAAGAGCGAGTCGAATATTGTAATCTAGGTCTAGTAATTGTAGATGAACAACATAGATTTGGTGTTGAGCAGCGCTTAGCACTGGTAAGTAAGTCATCATCAAATTTTAGCGATCTAACGCCACATCAGCTAATAATTTCAGCAACACCTATTCCAAGAACTTTAGCGATGACTTTATATGGTAATCTCAAACTATCGATTTTAGATGAGTTACCACCTAAGCGTAAACCAATAATTACAACTGTGTTAAATAGAGCTAAAAAACAAAATTTGATCGAAAAAGTTAAACAAGCGGTATTACGTGGCGAACAAGTATATTGGGTATGTCCGTTAGTCGAGGAGTCTGAAAACATGGACTTTTTGCAAGCTGTCAAAACATTATATCAAGAATTACTTGAGGCTTTAGGTAAAGAAAATGTTGGTCTTGTCTATGGTAGTATGAAGTCTAAGGATAAAATCGAACAAATGGCTGCATTTAAAGCTAAAAAATACGCAGTACTTGTGGCAACAACTGTTATAGAAGTCGGTGTTGATGTGCCAAACGCAACTATTATGATAATAGATAATGCTGAAAGACTTGGTATATCACAGCTTCATCAGCTTCGTGGTAGGGTTGGTAGAGGGGCTAAAGAAAGCTATTGTATTCTTCTATATAGTGATAAAATTAGCGAGGTTGGCAAGAGGAGACTATCATTGGTAAGAGAGTCTCAAGATGGTTTTTATTTAGCTGAGAAAGATCTAGAGATTCGCGGTGCTGGAGATATCATTGGTAAGGAGCAATCAGGAGTATCAACCTTTAAAACTTTTGACATTAATGAGTATTATGATAATTATGATAAAGTTGTAGAGTTTGCTGATATGTTAGATAAACATTATCCAGAGTTAGTTGATAAACTAATCCAACGCTGGTTTGATAGAAGAGTAAATTATGTGGAGGTTTAGAAGATGATTTTACTGAGTGTGGTATCGATACTTATAGCCTTGTTAGTTACCCTTGGTGTGGCTAAAATACTATATAATTCTAGTTTTAGAAAAAATAAGCTAAATTCAACTAAAGAGTTATTGATAAATGCAACTATAGTTACTTTTATATTCTTCTGTGTTTGTAGTCTGATATATGTGTTTTTGCTAAATATTGTCTAGATTATGTTGTTAATTTGTTACTAAAATATTAATAACTAAAGTTGTGTATAGTTAAACACACAAAAAGGTCATGCTGAATGCTGAAACAAGTTTATATTATTACCTTATGAAGGTTATAGCTTTAATTTGAGTAGTTATTTTTTACATGAGCAGCTTTATTAGCAGCAAAAGACAGTTGATAGAATTATTATTTTTGTAAAATTAGGTTGGCTTGAGCAGAGTTAAAATCTCATTTTACTTAATTTATGAAAGTCATTTCGACAGGCTCTATGATCTTTTTGAGATTAAATCAACAGCCTTTGCTTATAGTTAGTTGCTTTGGTGTGCTTGGATTTTTATTGGTATAGTAACAATCCTTTCTACAAATCAGCCACAATGGTTGTTAGTACTAATTATCACATATAATGAAATGAGCTAGATTAGATCTTTTATCAAATCAGAGTAGCTATAATTTGATAACTTATACTAAAAGATAAACTAGCTTAAAAATTATACTATTACTGTTATAATAGACAATGAGTATCAGTTTTTTAAAATAAAGAGGATTAAATAAATGGCTGTTATCAAAGCAGAAGATCTAGTAAATAGTGTTGCAGAAGCATTGCAATATATATCTTATTATCATCCAAAAGATTTTATTGATGCAATGTATGAAGCATATCAGCGTGAAGAGTCAAAACCAGCTAAAGATGCAATGGTGCAAATTCTAATAAACTCGAGAATGTCTGCTATTGGTAAGCGTCCGATCTGCCAAGATACAGGGATGGTATGCGCTTTTGTCAAAGTTGGCATGGATGCAAAACTTGACAAGACTGATAGAACAATTACAGAACTTATTAATGAGGGTGTGCGTCGTGGCTATAATGATCCGCATAACCCTTTGAGAGCATCTATGGTTTTTCCGCCACATGGATCTAGAAAAAACACTAAAGATAATACTCCAGCAATTGTTCATATTGATTTAGTTCATGGTGATAAAATTGAGGTTGATATTGCTGCAAAAGGTGGTGGATCTGAATTTAAATCAAAATTTAAGGTGTTAAATCCTAGTGATAGCATAATTGATTGGGTTGAAGAGATGTTGCCAACTATGGGGGCTGGCTGGTGTCCACCTGGAATTATTGGTATAGGTATTGGAGGCACTGCAGAAAAAGCGATACTTTTGGCTAAGGAATCTCTTAGTGAAGAGATTAATATCCAAGATATTATCAAAAATGGCCCACAAAATGAAACAGAGCAACTAAGATTAGATATCTATAATCGTGTCAATGCTCTGGGTATAGGTGCACAAGGCTTAGGTGGTTTGACAACAGTTTTAGATGTCAAAATAAATGAATATCCAACACATGCTGCGTGTAAGCCAGTTGCTTTGATTCCTAACTGTGCAGCTACTCGCCATGTTCATTTTGTTTTAGATGGTTCTGGTGCCGTTGATTTACCAGCTCCTAAGATAGAAGACTGGCCAGTAATTGAGCAAGCACAAAATGATGATGTTAAGAGAATAAATCTTGATACAGTTACTAGAGAAGAGATTGAGGCATTAAGGTCGGGAGATAACGTTTTGATTAGCGGTAAAATCTTAACTGGTCGAGATGCTGCACATAAGCGTCTACAAGATATGTATAATGCTGGAGAAGATTTTCCTGTTGATCTTAACGGTAGATTTATCTACTACGTAGGTCCTGTTGATCCAGTAGGTGATGAGGTGGTTGGTCCAGCTGGTCCAACTACTGCTACGCGTATGGATAAGTTTACGCCATTTATGTTAGAGAAAGCTGGTATCATGGGAATGATAGGTAAATCAGAGCGTGGTCAGGCAACGATTGATTCTATCAAGAAAAATAAAGCTATTTACTTCATGGGTGTAGGTGGTGCTGCTTATCTCATATCTAAATCTATCAAAAAAGCAGAAGTTGTTGCATTTGAAGATCTTGGTATGGAGGCAATTTATGAGTTTGAGGTTGAGGATATGCCAGTAACTGTGGCTGTTGACTCTTTAGGTGTTTCTGCTCATCAGCAAGGTCCTAAACTTTGGAAACAAAAAATAGCTGAAATTAATAAGGTCTAATCTATGCAAGAGTTAGTATTTTTTATAATTAAGATTTTCTTTGTAATTTTAGCTATTTCTGTAGTTGGCATAGTTAGTGCTGTAGTTATAAAAAGCTTCAAGCAAAGCAAAGAAGATAAACTATCATCAGATAATCAAAAATGAAAATAGTTTCTTAAATATAATCTATTCTCAGTTATTAATAGATTATATTTTCTGATGAGTTTTAAACCATAGCTCTGATAATTTTCACCATCAGTAGTAGTTAGCCATTATTACTATACTGTGGCTTTTATTTCTTGGTTGCTCACTAATATTTACAAAATTAAATTCTAAATATTTTCTAAGTGTATGATTTTTCTATTGTTATTCCGAAATTAAAGAAAGTAAGAGGAGAATAATTTGAATGCATCGATTTATTTATCGATTGACTCGGCATTATAGTTAATCCGAAAGATATTTGTAGAAAAAGATATTTGTAGAAATGTTATAATGTCTAATAAAAATGCCATCATATAGCCAATATTTTAGAGACATCGTAATTAATAAATATGAAGAAGGTATGACGGAGTTCGAGCTGAGTAAGTTTTTTAACATAGATAAGCGTACAGTTGTTTCATGGATAGAGTTTTATAAAAGAACCGGAGATTATAGTTCAAAGCAAGGAGTTGGTTGTGGCAGAGTCGCTAGCTTTACCGATAAAACATTGATTGAACAGTATTTGATAGATCATCCAGATGCAAGTGCATTAGATATAAAAGAAGCATTAGCCCCTAATATTCCAAGAAGTACATTTTATGATTGTCTTAATAGACTTGGTTTTAGTTTTAAAAAAAGACTCCAAAATATAAGCAAAGAAAAGAACATGAAAGGTTGGAGTATATAGAAAAACTAAAAGAAATAGCTCAAAACTTGTTATTTTATATAGATGAGATGGGGTGTGACAATAAGCTTTCTATCCTAAGAGGATGGTCACTAATTGGTGAGCCTAGTTATGGTGAGGTTTTAGCATATCAAACACAAAGAAGAAGTATTGTTGCTGGATATAATTATGCAGATAAAAAGATTATAGCTCCATTAGAGTACAGTGGATATGCCAATACTGAAATTTTTAATCAATGGTTTGAGGAACACTTATGCCCATCATTAAAACCTAAAACTACTATAGTAATGGATAATGCTAGTTTCCATAAATCCTCTAAGCTGATTGAAATAGCCAATAAATTTGATGTACAAATATTATATCTACCTCCGTACTCTCCAGATTTAAATCCTATTGAAAAGGTTTGGGCTAACTTTAAAAAAATATTTAGAAAAGTGAATAATAGTTTTGAAAAATTTTGTGATGCTATCTCTTATGTGTTTAACAAAATACTCTCGGATTAACTATATCAGGCTTAACCTTTTCTCTAATTATTGGTAATAAAGTATTACTCTTAGCATCTGGAATAATTACTGTGTATACCTTCCCATTACGTTTAAGTAAACCAAATACAGGAACTTTACCACCAGCTGCTATACCTCGTTTTCCTTTACGAGTTCCTCCAAAGTAACTTTCATCTACTTCAATTTCTCCAGCAAACATTTCTAAATGCTCACTGTTTTGATAAATAAGTAATCTTAATCTATGAAAATAATAGCTGGCTGTAGTTTTATTTACTGATACTAATTGTGATGCAGTTCGTGCTGTACTTCCTGCTATAAATAATTCTATTAATTTGTCTTGTTTGTATGAACTTAACCTACTTCTTCTCATCAAAACCATCCTAACATAACTTAGTTATCTAGGACAGCCCCAAAAGTAAATATAATTTTATTCTACACATTAATATCAAACAATTCTTGTCAAAAATGTATTCTACGATCAAAGCCTGTGCTGGACTTGATTCAGTATCGTAGAATGACATATTTCATATATTTTCTAGATAAAAAATCATCTAAAAAGTATACTAATAATAGTTTCTAAAAATTCATCTAATTGGTAAATGATAGACAAATCTCAAGTAGAACAAAATAATCTAAAAATCTTAGATAGCTCTCAAGTATTGCAAAATGATAAAAAACAAATCATAGCAAAGCTAAAGGAACTATTGCCTAATGTTATAAATAACGATAATCAGCTAAATACTCAAGCTTTGCAAGATGTCTTGGATATAGCAAATACTACTAGTAATAACCAAGGCTATGAGCTGACTTTTGCAGGTAAAGGTATCGCTAAAGCAAAAGCTGATGAGCCAACTATAAAAGAGCTAAAAGCAGAGCTTGAGCAGTCAAAAGATTTTGATAATACCGAAAATGTTGTAATCCGTGGAGATAATATCGACACTCTTAAAATCCTTAGAGCTAACTATACTAATAAAATCAAGATGATCTACATAGATCCACCATATAATACGAAGAGTGAAAACTTTATTTACAATGATAATTTTAAGAAGAATGAAGAAGAGCTAATCAAAGAGTTTGGACTGGCGGAAGAGACACAAAATTTCTTAACAAATGTCTATGGTACTCGTGTGGTTGGCTTAGCTTTATGTATCCAAGACTAAAAATAGCTCGTGAGCTACTTAAAGAAGATGGTGTGATATTTATATCTATAGATGATAATGAGCAAGCGAATCTAAAAATAATTTGTGATGAGATTTTTGGTGAGGAGAATTTTGTTGGAGATATTGTTTGGAATGGACAAAGTGGTGCTGAAGATGATGGTTTTTTTAAGGAATAATAAAGATTTTTTTTTGATTTATGCAAAAAATGTCAATTTATTTAATGTTGGTTTGAAAGACAAAGAAAATCAAAAATTTAATTTGTATGATGATAAGAGAAAAGAAAGATATAAAAGACAGCTCCTTCGGAAATGGGGTGATAATAGTAGAAGAGAAGATAGGCAAAATTTATACTACCCAATAAAGGATAACAAAGGGAATGATTTTTATCCAACTTTACCAAATGGTGATGATGGATGTTGGAGATGGTCAACTTTTACAATGCAACAAGCAATAAATAACGATATAGTTGAGTTTGCTAAAGCTAGAGATGGCCGTATCGAAGCATATGAAAAAATATATGAATCAGATGAAAATAGAAAAACACAAAAATATAGAACATTAGAAACAGATATAGGCAGTAGTTCAACTGGGACTAAACATATTTAATATTGGTGTTTTTAGTAACCCAAAGCCGACAACAGCAATTATTCATTTGATAGGCATTTCAAATTTACAAGATAAAGATATTATCCTAGACTTCTTCGCAGGTAGTGGTACAATTGGTGATGCCGTTATGCAATTAAATGCAGAATATGGCGGTAAGCGTAAATATATCCTAGCTCAATTAGATGAACTTATAGATGAGAAAAAAGAAGCTTACAAATTTTGCCAAGATAATGGTTTTGAGCCTGTGATTTCATCTATCACTATTGAGCGACTTAATCGTGCTGGTGAGAAAATCAAAGCTGATATACAAGCCGAGTTTGATGCTGAAAACTCTAAAAAGAAACCAAATCAAGAAAAGTTAGTATAGCTTAGAGAGAAGTATATTCGAGTCTTTGGGGTGGATCCTGTGGTCAAGCCACAGGATGACAAAGAAATACAGCAATCGTCATTCTACGGCTTGACCGTAGAATCCATTGCTAATAAAGGTTAAAAATATGGCTTTTGTGTATATTTTGGCGAGTAAGAGAAATGGTACTCTATATATTGGAGTAACAGCAAATCTTATTAAAAGAGTTTATGAGCATAGACAAGGTTTTGCTGATGGATTTACTAAAAAGTATGATATAAAAATTTTAGTTTATTATGAGCAATTTAAAAATATACAAGATGCTATTTACAGAGAAAAAAGACTTAAAACTTGGCAAAGACAGTGGAAGATAGATCTGATAAATGAGTTTAATTCTGATTGGTTAGACTTGTATGAGAGCATTCTAGACTAGGTGGAGAATGGATTCTACGGTCAAGCCGTAGAATGACAATTTTGTTGGGTTAATTTTAAAGGTGAGAAATGAAAAAAATAATTATATGGGTTTTAGAGCAAATAATAGCTTTGTTAGATAAAGGCAAAAATAAGTCAAATGAATATAATTATGGCAATTCTAATAAAGGAATTCAAGTTGTTGAAAGTATGCCTATTGATAATAGTGTGACAAACAATATCTCGTATGGCACGCCTGAATTAGAACCTAATTGCCAGATAATAGAAGAAAAAATTTTAGGTTCAGTCTTTAATTGGATATATAAGCCGTATATCATGATGGGAACTATAATTTATATTTTAATTTTAGTTGCTGAAATTGTTCTGTATCCACGGTTTGAAATAACAATTGAAAATACTTGGAGCATTATTTTCTTTACACCACTTGTTATAACAATGATGTTTTTATTATTTTTATTATCGTATGAAGAGTATAGATTTTCTGTTTTGAGTGAGATAAGAAAAAATGACTGGTGTGAAGATACTAGAAATCAATTTGTTTACAAAAAAATTAATGATGAGATTATTAGATATCGATACAAAATATACTCTCCAATTTAGAAAAAAAATGGATTCTACGGTCAAGCCGTAGAATGACTAAAATTGATGTTTATTAAAAAGTGAGCTTGTAAATAATTCTTACAAGTTGAAACTACTAGGAATAGAAAATTTAAGTAGTGTAAAAAATGCACAAGTTGGAAGTATAAAATAGGTATGTGCAAAAAATACACACACCACACAAATAAAAAGCATTATGCAAAAGTTGCATAATGCAGGTAGCTATAAGAGAGATGTTGAATGCTATTTGAAAAACAACAGTATCAAGAAGATTGTGTAAATAATATCGTAAATATTTTAGATGAGTGCGATGTCTTTAATAATGACTATTCAAATCTAAAAAATATAATCAAAGAACATTATAAAACTCAAAGATACAGCCAGTTTGAAACATCCAGTAAGAAGCAAATAGATGTTTTAATGGAAACTGGTACAGGTAAAACATTTACCTATATAAAAACTATTTTTGAGATAAACAAGCAATTTGGCAAGACTAAATTTATTATAGTGCTACCTCGTACAGTCATTAAACAAGGTGTTATTCAAAATATCAAACTTACTGATGAATATTTCTATAATGAGTATGGTAAGCATTTAAAGTTTATAGACTATACAGGTAAAGATAGTTTATCAGCAGTACAGCAAAGTTTTATTCGTAATGAATCAGATTTAACAGTTCTTGTGTCTACCAATTCAGCATTTAATAAGGATGCTAATACAATTAACCAAGCTAAAGAAGATCTTGTTGAGCATAGTAGTGTATGGGAAGCAATAGCAGATAAAAAGCCAATAGTGTTTATAGATGAGCCACATTTATTAAAAGGTGGTGCCACAGTTGAAGCTTTAGAAAAGTTGGATAGCTTATTTATTCGTTTTGGTGCTACATACCCTACAGAAGAGGAGCATAAGCTTGTAAATGTTGCTTATGCTTTAGATAGTATTAACTCATTTGAAAACTATTTAGTAAAAAGAATTGCAGTTAAGAATATTCTAACAGGTGCGGAAGAGTCAGATATTAAAATCACAAAGATAAATGCAAAAGGTAAGCAATCCGATAAATCTGTAACATTTAGTTATTCAAAAAATCAACAAATATACTCAACTACTATCAAAATTGGTGATGATGTAGGCTCTAAAACTGGTTTAGATATTTATCATGGTGTAACGCTTACCAAAATAAATGCAAAAGAAATATTTTTCTCTAATGGAGATACTAAAAAAGTTAGTGAAAGCTATGAGTTAAATGATGATGAGATTGAGCAAATGCTTAGGGTTACAGTTTCTAATCATTTTGAAAAAGAAGAAAGACTTTTTAATCAAGGTATTAAAGAGTTATCACTATTTTTTATTCCTAGTATTGCAGATTTTAGGGGAGATAATCCTAGAGTTAGAAAATTTTTTGAGAAAATATATCGTGAGATTCGTGATGAGTATTATCACAACACGACTAATCAAGAGTATAGGAAATATCTAGATAAAGACTTTAAAGATGGCAAACTACAAGTTTTAGAAGGGTACTTCTCAGGTGATAAGGGTGATAGTGCAAAAGATGATGATCTAAAAAAAGCAGTGGATATTATTCTTAATAAAAAAGAACAATTATTATCGCTTGATGAACCTTTAAGATTTGTTTTCTCAGTATGGGCTTTGCAAGAGGGTTGGGATAACCCTAACATTTTTAATATTTGTAAACTTGCAACTACGGATAAAGAAACATCTAGAAGACAGCAAGTAGGACGTGGACTTAGATTAGCTGTTAATCAGGCAGGAAAAAGACAGTCATTTAAAGCCTTGGCAGAAAATGAAAATGCTTTTTATGATATTAATACCCTTGATGTGGTGGTTTCAGGCTATGAAAAAGACTTTATCGAAGGTATCCAATCAGAAATTCAAAAAGCTAGCTTTGGTATTGTTGGAGACTTCTTAGAAAATAGCTTATTAGAAGCAAATGGACTAAATTTAAGAGAAATTAGCAAATTAATAAATACCTTAGAAGATAATCAAATTATTGAATTTGATGAGTCGATTGAGAAGTATAAAATTATTAGCAGCATTTATGATTTTATAGAAAATAATGCTGATAAATTATCTTTCTTATCTAATGATAGGTTGAAAGAAATAAAACAACTGTTTAAGTCTAGAAAATCTCTTATTGAAGATAAAAATAAAACAATAGAAAAGTTAAAAATTCGCCAAGAACAAGCTAAGAAATTCAAGGAGCTATGGGAGACTATTAATCGCAAAGCAGAAATAGTTTATAAAGATATAAATGAGCTAGATATTATCAACAAAATAGCAGATGCTTTTGATACAGAAAACTTTTCTCAGATAGATACAAAGGTTATAACAAAAGTTTATGATCCTATAAAAGACAAGGTTGTTATCAAAGAAGAGCAATCTCTAGGTAAAATTGATTTCTTTGCTAAAAATAAACTTAGTGAATTTGTATTTGAGTTCTCTAAAAAAGAAAAACTTCCTCTAGGGTTTGTTACAAAATTATTCAGTAAGCTTGATTTGCAAAAGATAAAAAACAATCCAAGCAAAGCTATTAACTTTATAAAAACACAAATAAAAGAGTCTATTCATACGAGTATTTTACAATGTGTTGATTATGATTTTAGCCAAACAAATATATTTAGTAAAAATATTCTGCAAAATGATGATGGTAGTTTTATCAAAGAAATTGAATACACTAAACTAGGTAGAAATATTGGAGATGAGGCGTCTGATGAGTTTTTATTTGATCGAGTTGTTTATTGATTCAGACATAGAAAAACAGGCAATATTGAATGATCCTACTTCAATAGATGGTCAGCAAATAACAGTTTTTGCAAAACTACCAAGTATATCTATACCAACACCATACAAAGCATATAATCCAGATTTTGCTTACCTTGTTGATAGAGGCGAAAACCAAAAGCAATTATTTTTAGTGGTTGAAACTAAAGGCTATAAAAATAATAGTGATATCCCTCAAGCTGAAAAAACAAAAATAGATTATGCTAAAAAGTTCTTTGAAGGTTTGCAGAAGCAATTACCTGATGTTGAAATTAGATTTAAAACCAGGGTAAATAAACAGGAATTGTCTAATATTTTACAGGAGTACCAAAAATGACTTGGTCAGATATCTTAGCAGAAGAAAAACAAAAACCTTATTTTAAACAAATACTTGACTTTTTGGCGTGTGAAAGCGCTAAAGGTAAGGTAATTTTCCCAACGAAGGAAAATATTTTTAATGCTTTTAAGTATACTGAGCTAGATAATCTAAAAGTAGTCATTTTAGGGCAAGATCCATATCACAACTATAATCAAGCTCATGGTTTAGCGTTCTCAGTGCAAAAAGGGGTGGATATTCCACCATCATTGCAAAATATCTATAAAGAGCTTGCCCGCAGTATTCCAGAATTTAAAACTCCAAATCATGGTTATTTAGTTGATTGGGCAAAGCAAGGAGTGTTTTTATTAAATACTACTTTGACAGTTGAGGCTCATAAAGCAAATTCACATAAGGATATAGGTTGGGAGACTTTTACGGATACTGTAATTAACAAAATTTCAGAAAATAAACACAATGTTGTGTTTATGCTTTGGGGTTCGCATGCACGTAAGAAAAAAGTTCTTATTGATAGTTCAAGGCATTTGATTTTAGAGTCTACACATCCATCGCCTTTATCAGCACATAGAGGTTTTCTGGGTTGTAATCATTTTGTTGATTGTAATAAGTATTTGATTGAAAAGAAAGATCAGAAGATAGATTGGAATTTACTTTGCTGAACGATTCCATTATGTGCAGCTTAGAAAAAAAATAATTACTTAACAATATTCCAAGGATCTTGATATTGAGTATGGTTTTCTACAGGGTTAACTCCTTTATTCCACCATTGTGCTGCGTATTTGACACCATTGATTTCGACAGTGTCGCCAGCAACATACTCTTTTGTAGGGTCCCATGTGCCTACTGGAGTTGGTTTAGGTTGAGGATTTAAATTTTCCCAGGCAGCATCAGAGAAGTTGCCTAATGGAGTATAGGCAGGATTGTTACACCAGTTAGCCTCTTTACATTTATACTCACTATCACCTGCTTTCACTACAGTTCCATTTACATAGCTACCGATACCATCCGGATATGTATATTGAGGTTCTGGAGTAGGTCCAGGCTCTGGACTTGGTTTGCTTTCATCATAAGTTTTGGTGAAATCGATATCATTATTTTGAGCAAGGTTACTTATCGCTTTTTGAATTATTTTATAAATTAATAATCTTTGTTGATTAGTTGTTTTTTGAGTATTTGAGAAGCTTAGATCTTCTGGTATTTGCCCATCTGTTGTTGTTATTTGATTAATAGCTTGATCAAAAGCTTTATTAGCATCTTCTATACTTATAAAGTGAAGATCATCGTTATTATCTCGATAAGATAATTTATGCATCACCATAGCAAATACTTGTTTTAGTCTTGATATAGAGAAAGTAACTTGATTATTTACTGTAATACCAGTGTCTTCAAGCTTTTTATTATTGTTATTGAATATTTGGTTGATGTAGAAAGAAACTTGACGTGGATATCTGTAGTAAGTTGCTTCACCAGTATTTGGTTTTTCAGCTCCAATTATAGTTTGATAATTGATTGTTTCTAATAACCAGTTATTGATATTTTTATACTCTTTAGTATTAGTGCTACCTTCAGCACAGATATTTAAATATGTTTTAAGTACTGGGCTATAGTCACCAGCATTGTAAACAATATTCATTACAAATGGGAATGTTAAACCACCAGCTGTATTTTTCTGAGAGTTTTCTAAACATTTATTCCATTGATCATGGTACACATATCAATCATTTGTTGAGTTAACATTCATTCTATTAATATCATTGAAATGATAGAAAGCTGTTATCATTGGTCCAGAGTAGATATTATCTAATGCTTCAGGACCTATTTTTTTGTCTGTGAACCATCATCTTGATCTTGTATTGAATAGCCTAATATTGCGGCTACTGCATTGTAATTTACAAGACCAAGAGCTCCTTTAGCTTCAGCTGAAGGCAGTCTTTTTGAGTAGTCGTTAATCTGATAAGGGCCACCTTGACCAGCTTGTAATAATATATTTGCGTATGTACTATTATGAATCAGTTGATCAGGGTCGTTTGGATTAAAGTTCTGTGCTAGTTGGCTAGACATATCTGACTCTTGCATAAGTTGACCTATCAATGAGCCATATAAATAGTCTTTATTAAATTTCATCTTAGGATATTTTTGCTTAATCAAATAGCCATACATTACACCAGCTATGGTGTTTGACATAATAACCGTATTTGCATAATCGGTATTAGTGATAAAAATATCATATGCCTCTGATTGGCTAATAGGGAAAGTGTTATGATAGGCAACCTCACCTTGATTTAATTGTTTATTATTAGCAAAAGTTGTTGCTGGCAACATGATTGATGCAATAATAGAACTAACAATAAGTTTCTTCATTATTTTTCCTTATTTTTTATTATAATTTGGCTTTTTAAAATATAGTTTCAGATTATAAATTTTTTTCTATGATTTTCCTTATCAGTTATTAATAGCACCTATCAAAAATTGATAAGATAATGTTTATATTTGATATGGAAATATTTTGAAGGTTAGATTTTGATAGGTTTTTGAATGGATTGCTAAAGAGTGCTTTTTAGTATCTATTATGCTAAAATACCGGTTATATGTTTTATCTTCATTAAAAGCGATAACTAATGTCTATAATTACTAAAGAGTCATCATCTATAAATATCGAAAAAGAACTAAAACAATCGTATCTTGATTATGCTATGAGTGTAATTGTTGGTCGTGCTTTGCCAGATGTGCGTGATGGTCTTAAGCCTGTCCATCGTCGTGTACTTTTTGCAATGAATGAACTATCAAATTATTACAATAGACCATATAAAAAGTCTGCAAGGGTTGTCGGTGATGTAATCGGTAAATATCACCCTCATGGAGATACAGCTGTTTACGATACTATTGTCAGAATGGCACAACCTTTCTCATTGCGCTATACGCTAGTAGATGGACAAGGTAACTTTGGTTCTGTTGATGGTGATTCTCCTGCAGCAATGCGTTATACCGAAATTAGAATGGAAAAACTAACGCATGAGCTCTTGATCGATATAGATAAAGAAACTGTAGACTTTTCACCTAACTATGATAATACTGAGTTAGTTCCAGACGTGTTGCCAACTAGAGTTCCAAACCTTTTAGTAAATGGGTCATCAGGTATTGCTGTTGGTATGGCAACTAATATTCCGCCGCATAATATGACTGAGGTTATCAATGGTACTATAGCTCTTATTGATAATCCTAACTTAACTATCGAAGAACTTATTGAGTATATTCTAGCTCCAGATTTTCCTACGGGGTCATATATTAATGGTACAGATGGTATTTTAGAGGCTTATAAAACTGGTCGCGGCCGTGTGATTATGCGTGCTAAAGCTGATATTCATGAAGATGAAGCATCTGGTAAAGCACAGATAATAGTCACAGAGATACCTTACCAAGTAAACAAAGCTAAGCTTGTAGAGAAGATTGCTGAGCTTGTTAAAGATAAGAAAGTAGCAGGTATATCTGAGTTAAGAGATGAGTCTGACAAAGATGGTATTCGAGTTGTTATTGATTTAAAAAGAGATGAGTCACCTGAAGTTGTGTTAAATACTTTATATGCTCAAACACAATTACAATGTAGTTTTGGGATTAATATGGTTGCTCTTAGTGACAATAGACCTAAGTTACTGAATCTTAAAGAAATTCTAGAGCAGTTTATTAAGCATAGAAAGGAAGTAGTAACAAGAAGAACAATTTTTGAACTAAGAAAGTCAAAAGAGCGAGCGCATATTTTAGAAGGCTTACTACTGTCATTGGCTAATATTGATGAGATGATTGAACTAATTAAGGCATCTCCATCACCAGCTGATGCAAAAGAGTCAATGCTTGCTAGATCATGGAATGGTTCTATGGTTAAGAGTATGCTAGAGGGTGTAGATGTTAAAATGTATCGTAAAGAAACTCTAGCATCTCATTATGGCATTCAAGTTGATTCTTCATATAATCTAACTGAAGAGCAAGCGGATGCAATTCTTGCTTTGAGATTACATCGATTGACAGGTTTGGAACAAGATAAGATTGTTAATGAATTTAAAGAGCTTATCGATAGAATTAAATATCTAATTAGTATTTTGAGTGATATTAAAGAGCTTATTCGTGTCGTTAAAGATGAACTTGTTGAGATTCGAGATAACTATGGTGATCAAAGAAAATCAGAAATTATAGAGTCAAGATTAGATCTAACTAGAGAAGATCTTATCGCAGAAGAAGATATGGTTGTGACTCTATCTATGGATGGCTATGTTAAAACTCAACCGTTAAGTATGTATAATGCGCAAAAACGTGGTGGCGTTGGTAAATCTGCAACTAAGACTAAAGAAGAAGATAGTATATTTAAGTTAATGCTTGCTTCAACTCATGATACTATGTTGTGTTTTTCAAGCTTAGGTAGAGTGTATTGGTCAAAAGTCTATGACTTCCCAGTTGCAAGTAGAATTTCTAAAGGTAGACCAATTAACAATATTTTACCATTAGAGAAAGATGAAAGAATAACGGCAATGATGCCAATTTCTCAATTTAATGAGGGCTGGTATGTGTTTATGGCAACTAAACTTGGTAGGGTCAAGAAAGTTGACTTATCAGAATTTGCTAGACCACGTTCTACGGGTAAGATAGCAATTGGCTTAAATGATGGTGATGAGTTATCCTATGTTGCTCTTACAGATGGTAATAAACAAATTATGATGTTTTCTGACGCCGGTAAAGCAATTCGTTTTGATGAGTCTGATGTCAGAGCGATGGGTCGTTCAGCAGCAGGTGTTACAGGTATGCGTTTACATCATAATCAAAAGATAGTCTCTGTAATTGTTACTAATCCAGATGAGGGGATTGTCTTAGCTGCAACAGAGAATGGATATGGTAAGCGTACCGCAGTTTCAGAATATCGTAAAACTAAACGAGCAAGTCAAGGTGTAATAGCTATATCAACATCTGAAAGAAATGGTAAAGTTGTAGTAGCTGTCCTAGTTGAAAATGATGAAGATATTGTAATGATAACTGATAATGGCACTTTGGTAAGAACATCTTCTGATGAGGTTAGAGAATGTGGACGCTCTGCCCAGGGGGTTAGATTAATTAATCTGAGAAATAATGAAAAGCTTATTAGCTTAAAAGTAGTTAAGCAAGATGATGTTGAGGATAATCAAGATATAGAAAATAATGAAGATATAGAATCTTCTGATGTTACTGTGCAGAGTGAATAATTGGCATGTTTAAAAAAACTAAGATTACTATATTAGGAGCTACAGGATCTATAGGTGATAGCACTTTAGCTGTTATTAGAGAGACTAATGATTTTGAAGTTTTTGCATTAACTGCATTTAGTAATGTTGAAAAGCTGGCGGAGCTATGTCAAGAGTTTAAGCCTAAATTTGCTGTAGTTCCAGACTTGTCAAAAAAACAAAAGTTACAATCATTAGTTACTGATGTTGAGGTTTTGGTTGGTGAAAGTGGGCTTGAAAAAGTATCTAGCTTAGCTGAAATTGATATTGTCATGTCTGCTATAGTTGGTATAGCAGGGTTAAAACCAACCTTTGCAGCAGCTAAAGCTGGTAAGAAAATTTTGCTTGCTAATAAAGAATCTTTGGTAACAGCAGGACACTTGCTGATAGATGAGGTTGTAAAGAATAATGCTCAACTTATTCCTGTGGATAGTGAACATAATGCTATATTTCAGTGTATTGATAATCATGATAAGAAGTGTTTGCCAGAGATTGATAAGATAATTTTAACAGCATCTGGAGGTCCTTTTAGAGACAAACAACTACATGAGTTAACGGATGTAACACCCGAGCAAGCATGCAATCATCCTAATTGGCAAATGGGCAGAAAAATATCGGTTGATTCATCAACTATGGTAAATAAAGCGTTAGAAGTTATCGAAGCGTATTGGCTTTTTTCTGTTTCAGCTGATAAAATAGGCGTTCTGATTCATCCGCAGAGTGTAACTCATTCTATGGTCAGATATGTTGATGGTAGCTATATAGCGCAGTTAGGTGTGCCTGATATGAAAACACCTATAGCCAACGCAATGTACTATCCAAAGAGAGGATCAGTTAACGTTGAGAGCTTAGATTTTACAAAATATCAGCTAACCTTCAGAGAAGCTTGTTTTGAAAGATTTGAAGCTTTGAAAATAGTTTTTAATAATTTACAAAATAAAAATTATGCTGCTAACATAGTTTTTAATGCTGCTAATGAGGAGCTTGTGGCTGCATTTTTAAACAAAAAAATTAAATATTTAGAGATAATAGAAGTAAACAAAAAAGTAACAAAAGAGTTAAATTTTGAGAATCCAAAAAATATAGAAGAAGTTTTTGAAATAGATAGAAAAACTCGTGAATATGTGGATTCTGTTTTGGGGTAAATTGAGTGTTTTTTTTAAGAAAGAAGTTTGTGTTAGCCTCTCTTCTTGTGGGTATTGCATTTAATGGTTGGGCTGATAATGATAGCTTTATATTAGATAATGTATCTATCAATGGCTTAGAGGGGTTACAAAGTGATGTAGTTAAGAGCCGCATTGGCTATAAAAAAGGTAGCTATATCACCCCAGAAGATACAAACCAGATTATTAATAACCTTTATGGTACTGGATTTTTTAATAGTGTCGATTTATACCGTAAAGGGAGTAATCTTTTTATTAACGTCAAAGAAAGACCGATTATAGCTGGATTTAGTTTTAGTGGTAATAAAAAGCTTAGTAAGGATAATCTTGAGAAAGTCTTTACTGATGCAGGTATATATGTAGGTAATGTTTATAATCCTAATACGATGTTTTTGCTTAAGCAGTCTTTGCTTAATCAGTACTCTATGATGGGCTTATATGGTGCAAAAATAGAGGAAAACATTCGAAAGCTACCAAATAATAGAATTGATATAAATGTAAACTTTCAAGAGGGTAAACCAGCAATTATTGATTCAATAAATTTTGTCGGTAATAAAAGTTTTGCTGATAGTGATTTAGATAGTAGTGTTGCGTTTGAAGTACCGTCCATATGGAATTTATGGGGATTTTTGGCACCATTTGATAGTTATTCTTCAGATGGAATGAATCAGTCTGTCCAAGGCTTAACTAATTATTATTTAGACAGAGGTCATTTAGATTTTAAGGTTACCTCAAAGCAAGCATCAATGTCTAAGGATCGCGAGCATTCGTATATTACTTTTGATGTTGCAGAAGGTCAGATTTATAAGGTTGGAAGTGTTTCCTTAACAGGTAAGTTTATTCTACCAAAATCAGAGTTAGAGTCTTTGGTGAAGATAAAACAGGGAGAGGTATTTTCAAAATCTAAATTAGTTCAGACAGTTGAGGGGATAAAAACTCTACTAGGTAGTAAAGGATATGCCTTTGCTACGGTTAATCCTATTCCTACAGTTGATAAGGATAATCATATAGTTTCTTTTAAGATTGTTGTTGATGCAGGAAAAAAGGTTTATGTAAATAGAATAAATTTCTTTGGTAATAATGTCACTAATGATTACGTATTTCGTCGTCAATTACAATACTATGAACAGAGTCAATATAACAAAGAGGCAATAGATAAATCTCAAAGAAGATTAGAGCAACTACCATATGTTGGTGCAGCTGATATGGAGCTTGTTCCTGTTGCAGGGTCTGATGATTTGGTTGATGTAAATTATAATATTAAAGAAAGGAATGCTAACTCGATAAGTGGAAGTTTAGGCTTCTCGGATTTATATGGATTTATGATAGGCGGTAGGCTGAATATGCCTAACGTTTTTGGTACTGGAAATACTTTTAATCTTAATGCGCAACTTTCAATTCCTTTCCAGCAGTTAGATATAAGTTATATTGATCCGTTTTTTACTACATCAGGGGTTAGCCAAAGTATTTCTGCATATATAAATAGATCAAACTTTGCTAAAACAAATGCTGTTGCTGCGTATCAATTAGATACGATTGGTGCAAGATTGATGTATGGAGTGCCTATATCAACATTTAGTAATGTTTCAGGAGGTATAACTTTTGCTAATAATACGGTTAAGCAGTCAGATGGATACCAGTCTTCAATTGTACAGTGGTTTATCCAGCAGCAGGGTGGTAGAAACAATTTTAACGAGCCGGCACTGACAGCAGGTTGGAGTTATGATAACTCAAATAAATATATTTTTGCTACAGATGGTGGTTCATTTAATCTAAATGGTTCAGTTAACATTCCAGTTATCAGTAATATTAATGCTTATAAGATAGAGGTTGGAGGAACTTATAATATAGCAGTGCCAAATACTGACATGTCAGCATTAACTATTAGAGCTGGAGTTCAGTATGGTGGTGGTTATGGTAAGACAAAACAGCTGCCTTTTTACGAGAACTTCTACGGAGGTGGTTGGGGAAGTGTGCGTGGTTTCTTACAAGATTCTCTTGGTCCACGTGATATTAATCTGGTAAATGGTGAGGTAGGTAACTCAATTGGGGGTAACCTTAATATTTATAATAACTATGATGTATTATTCCCTGTACCTTTTATCAAGGATAGTTCTAAGATGAGAATAGGTGCTTTTTTAGATATAGGTAATACGTATACAACATATAATCTAAATGGAGTAGTAGCACCTCAACCTAAGCAAGAAACTACTCCTTCATTTTCTAATCTAAAGTATTCGGTTGGCGTTGAGTTTAGATGGGCTTCACCAATGGGCCCACTAGCTGTATCATTTGCTCAGCCATTTAATGTACAAAAAGGTGATATAACTCAAGTATTTCAATTCTCATTAGGACAAAATTTCTAAACTATATATGTTCTTTTCTTTAAGAAAAAATTAGATTTAATTGGATAGGTATCTAAAACGGTTTAACAACTTTGATAATATTGTGTTAGAATCTATTATTAAATAATACTAATAAATTTAAAGGAGATCTTCTTAATGAAAAAAATTGCTTTATCAATATGCGTTTTAGCAAGTGCATTTACCGCAGCGTATGCAGATACTAAAATAGCTGTAGTTAATCCAGTTGAGATCTTCAATGATTCTGATCTAGGATCTGTAAGTGTTAAAAAACTTGAAAATGATCTTAAACCAGATGCTACTAAGCTTAAGCAAGAACAAGATAATATCATGCAACAGATGAAAACTTTGCAAGATAATTCTGCAACAATGACTAAGAGTGAATTAGATAAGAAACAGCAACAGATTCAACAAGAGCAACAGAATTTTGCTGAAAAAGCACGAATCTTACAACAAAAAGAATATACAGCAAAAGATAAACTATCAAAGAAATTCCAAGCTTCATTTGACAAAGCTGTTCAAACCATAGCTAAGCAAAAAAATTATAATGTTGTGCTTACAACACAAGCTTTAGCGTATGTTAATAATGTTGATGATATATCTAGTCAAGTTGTTGAGTTGATGAATAAAGACTCTGAATAATTCTAAGGAGTTTTATTGATGTATAGTTTAGATTTTCTAGCGTCAAAGCTTGATGGTGAGGTTAAGGGCGATAAGAATGTCGAGATAAAAAAAATAGCTACACTATCACTAGCTGGTGAAGGTGATATTTCTTTTTGTACTAACCCTAAATATTTAAAAGCATTGTCTGAAACAAAAGCTTCTGCAGTTTTAATAACAGAAGAGGTACTAGAGTTTTGTAATACAAACGCGGTGGTACTATCAAATCCTTATATGGCTTTAGCAAAGGTTATGGAGCTATTTGATAAATCGCCGCGTCCTGATGGTAAAATTCATAGTAAAGCTGTGATAGCCGCAAGTGCTATAATTGGTGAAAATGTCACTATAGGCGCTAATGCGGTAGTTGGTGAAAATGTAGTAATTGGCGACAATGTTTATATAGGTGCCTGTGCAACTATTGATAATGGTACCAAGATAGGTAATGACACGCTGATAAAGAGCAATGTATCTATAGCTCACGATGTTGTGATTGGTACTGGGTGTATTATTCATCAAAATGCAGTAATTGGCTGTGATGGTTTTGGTAATGCAAGAGATGAGGATGGTAGTTGGACAAAAATTCCTCAGCTAGGAAGAGTAATTATCGAAGATGATGTTGAGATTGGTTCTGGTACAACTGTTGATAGAGGAGCTATTGATGATACAATAATTAAAAAGGGCGCACGTATTGATAATTTAGTACAGATAGCTCATAATGTAGTTATCGGTAGAAACACCGCTTTAGCCGGTGTTACAGCTGTTGCAGGTAGTACAACGATTGGTGATAACTGCCTTATTGGAGGTCAGTCAGCAATAACTGGCCATATTAGTATTTGTGATAATACTATTATAGGTGGTGCATCTAATATTGGTAAGTCAATCACTAAGCCAGGAATGTACTATGCTGCGTTTGAAGCTAAACCTAGGATTCAATGGGGTAGGTTCGTAGCTAAATTAGCTAAGATTGATACTCTAATTACAAAAGTAAAGCAACTAGAAGAAAAAATTAAATAAGTAAGGATTGTTTAATGAGCCAGTTTAATCAAAATAATAAACAGATAGATGTAATGGGGATTAGAAAAATCTTACCTCACAGGTATCCTTTTGCACTTTTGGATAAGATCGTTGATTGGAGTGTTGAAGATAGAACGATTGTTGCACAAAAAAATGTCACTATAAATGAAGATTTTTTCAATGGACATTTTCCTGATTTCCCAGTTATGCCTGGTGTACTGATAGTTGAAGCGATGGCTCAAGCAACGGCAATACTTGGTGAACTAATGGCAGAGACATTGTTCGCACATGTTGTTGAGAAAGCTGGTGGTGGTAGAAGAACATTCATGCTAGCTGGTATTGATAAGGTAAGGGTCAAAAGACCTGTAGTACCAGGAGATGTGTTAGTGATTGAGTCGCGTATGGTAAAACAAAAAAATATTATCTGTACAGCAGAGTCAGTCGCAAAGGTTGATGGACAAATTGTTTGTTCAGCTGAATTAATGGCAGCATATAAGGACTACTAATCGTGATACATAGTTTGGCAGTAGTACATGAGAGCGCCAAAATAGCCGATAGTGCTATAATAGGGCCATTCTGTGTTATTGGGAAGAATGTTGTTATTGGTGAAAATACTGAGTTAAAAAGCCATGTAACAATTGGTGATAATGCAGTTATAGGCAAAAATAATCGCATTTTCCAATATGCTTCAATTGGTGATGATCCAATTGATTATACATATAAAAAAGGTGACTTTTCTCAAGTTGTAATTGGGGATAATAATATTATCAGAGAGTGTGCTACTATTCATGGTGGAACTGCAAAAGAAATTGGGGTAACATCTGTTGGTAATAACAACATTATTATGTGTTATGTACATATTGGGCATGATTGCAAAATGGGCAGTTACATAAACTTAGTAAATGGTGTTGGTCTAGCTGGACATGTGCATATTGATGATTATGCAATATTAAGTTCTAATGTTGGTGTTCATCAATTTTGTAGAGTTGGTAAACATGCTTTTATTGCTCATGCAGCACTAGTTGGTAAGGATGTACCCCCGTATTTAATGGTTACTGCTGTGAATGCTGGCTCAACTCCTTGTGGTATAAATACAGAAGGTTTAAAGCGTCGTGGATTTACGCCTGAAGAGATGAAAAAAATCAAAGAAGTCTACAAGGTGTTGTATCGCAAAGGTTTGATGATGAAAGAAGCTTTTGAGATAATCAAAGCGATGGCAAAAGAAGATAAAGTTCTAGAGCCTTTTGTTGATGTGATTGGTACTTCGCGAAGAGGTATACTAAGATAATGAGAATAGGTATTGTAGCTGGAGAGCTTTCGGGCGATCAGTTAGGTGGCACACTAGTTGAGGCTTTAAAGCAAAAATACCCTAATGCAATTATTGAAGGTATTGGTGGACCAAAAATGGCAGCCGCTGGTTTTAAAAGCCTTTATCCGATGGATGCATTGTCGTTAATCGGCTTCTTAGAAATTATTTCAAAAGGTTTGCGCATATTAAGTATCCGCCGTAAAATCATCAACTATTTTAAGCAAAATAAACCTGATATATTTATAGGCATAGATGCTCCTGATTTTAATCTTACAGTTGAAAAAGAATTAAGATCTGCGGGTATCAAAACTATACATTATGTAAGTCCTAAAATATGGGTTTGGCGTGAATACCGTATAAAAAAAATACGTAAAGCAACTGATAAAATATTAGCAATTTTACCTTTTGAAACTGAATACTATAAAAATAGACATAAATTTGAAGCTATATATGTTGGTCATCCATTAGCGAAGAATATTCCAATACATATTGACCGAGCTAAATATAGAGATAAACTTGGATTAAAAGGTAGTTCTTTACCAATATTATCAGTTTTACCAGGAAGTCGTACGACAGAAGTTTCAAGATTGTTGCCACTATTTTTGTTAGCATTACAAAAATTGGTAGATGCTGGATATAAATTTAAAGCGATTATGCCCTTAGCTAAGCCATCATTAAAACCATTATTTGCTAAATATAAAGAACAAATTGATAGTTTAGGTATCGAAGTTTTTGAAACGAATTCACATGATGTTTTAAAAGCATCTGATTTAAGTTTATTGGCATCAGGAACAGCTACATTGGAGGCTATGTTATGCAAATTACCTATGGTTGTAGGCTATAAACTATCATGGCTATCGGCTTTAATTGGTAGGATGCTTATTGGTAATCATAGTTATTGGGCTTTCCCTAATATTTTGCATAAAAATGAAATTATCAAAGAATTAATACAAGAAGACTGTACAGTAGATAATTTATTTAGCGAGTTAAAAAGGTTGTTTGATGATAAGCGGCGTAATGATTATATAGTAGAAGAATTTGAAAAAATTCACAAAGAAATGGTTATCGATACTGAGAGTAAGATCATTCAAGTATTAGATACTATGATAGAAAAATCTTAATTTTTATAATCTTTATATATATAATACATCAGTATAAAAAAGTATAGGTATTAGATAAATGACATTGATATTGGCATTAGTTTTAGTTTTAGTGGTATTAATAATAATAGATCTATATCGTAAAAGTTTGCGACTTAAACAAGTAGAAATACTTAGGAACATCGAACAGAATAATGCTCAGGAGCTTATAACTCAAGCTAAAAGTTTCCCAGAGTATGCGGCTAATATCGAAAATGTTCAACAAGAATATCCACTCTTAAGAGATGGTTTTTTGCTACTTTATTTTGAAGCGATTGAACCAATTCAAGTAAAAGATTTAGCTACATTTTTAAAATACTATGGAATTAAATATACTGATGATAAAGCTTTCCAGAAAGTTAACTACAAGGATGTTATATTTAGTATCTTACCTGATAATCAAGAGCAAGAATTTTCTAGTGCTACAGATGGGAGTGTAACCGGTATTATTGCTGTAATGAATTATAGAAAGCTTGCTAGTATGGATTATGATGTTAAAACATGTTACGAATTAATGTTAGATATCCTAGAGGCTTTAGCCAAAGCTTTCCATGGAACATTAATGAATGAACATAAAGTCAGACTTACAAAAAAAGATAAACAAAATTACCTAGCAGCTATTTTATAACATTACTTTTATCCTTGATTTTTATTTCAATACTTTAGTTTGAGAAGTTATATCATAATTTGTAAAACAGATATTTCCTAAGGGGAATTTATGGAATATAAATATCATCATATTGGGATTCCAGTTACTGAGCCAAGACCAGGAGAGCGTTATAGCCCTAGCATGGATATGTATACATCAGGAGGGGAGTTGCCGGGAAGAGTACAATATCATCGCTTTGGTCCGAAATGTTCATTAGATAAACTTATACAAACTATGCCTCATATTGCTTATAAGGTCTCCGATCTTGACCAAGCTATAAAAGATAAAAATATTTTGCTAAAACCATACTTCCCTATAGAAGGCTTTAGGGTTGCAATTATTGAAGAAAATGGCGCAATAATAGAGTTTATAGAAACTGATTTATCAGATGAAGAGATATGGGATAAGCCTAATTTAAAAAATTCAATTTTATACCCCAGTTAATATTTGAAATACAATAGCTAGATTTTTACTATTGTTATATTAACCTCATCAGTTCAATTTAAAAACCTTAAAGTTAAGCTAATACATTGTAGTGTGGCTTCCTAGAATAGCATATAACTAACTATACTAAAAAGTAGTACGTCATTCTGTACGGAACCCACTAAAACAACTTAGTTTTAAGCTATTTCAGTTAGTACTACTTTTATATCTAGTAGGTTATAAGTAAATATTTATTCATATTTGCTGTAAATTTAAATTATTATAAATAATTATTAATTTATAATAAAAATAAATAAATTTATGAGGTATATTTTATGTGTAGACAAGTAAGGTTTATTATTACAATATTTTTTTTAATTTTTACGGACACTATATATGCCGTTTCTTTAAAGGAAATGATTGTCAGATGTTGATTGTAGGTTTCTTCGGTCAAGCAATTGACGAAAAATCGGAAATTGTTCAACATATTAAAGATAATAATATCGGTGGTGTAATATTGTTTGATAGAAAAGACAAGGACAACATAAAAAGTCCAGAACAGTTAAAGACTTTAAATAGCGACTTACAGAAATATACTAAGATTTATAATGATTTATATATGCGTCCACAGGTACCATTAATAATTGCTATTGACTATGAAGGCGGTAAAGTAAATCGATTGAAAACAAAATATGGATTTCCTGAAACTTTTACTGCAAAAAAATTTTCAGAGCTAGATATACAAGAACAAGCTCATGTTGCTAGGGAAATGGCTAAAACCATGTATAAGGTAGGAATTAATTTAAATTTAGCCCCTTGTGTAGACATTCACAACGATAATTGCCCCGTTATTGGTAAATATGAGCGTAGTTTTTCTACTGATGTTAATACTATTGTAGATTGTGCTAATCTTTTTTGTAAAGTATAAAATAGGTTCTGTATTAAAACACTTCCCTGGACATGGCAGCTCTACTAATGACTCTCATTTAGGTGCTGCTGATATTACTAACACATGGACAGAAAAAGAACTTATTCCATATATAAGGTTATTACCAGAAAATAAGCATTGTATGGTTATGACTGCACATGTTATGAACAGAAACATCGATGAAACTAATCCAGCAACACTGTCTAATAAAATAATTAAAATATTAAGAACAGATATTAAATTCGATGGAGTTATAATCTCAGATGCTATGGAAATGAAGGCTGTGACAGAATATTATGGAGAATTAGAGTCATTGAAACTAGCTATTAATGCGGGTGTTAATATATTTATATTCAGTGATGGTAATCCAGATACTATAATAGATAATATCGCAAAACTTGTAGAATCCGGAGAGGTTGCAGAAGCAACGATAAAACAATCATATGAGAATATTGTGACCTATAAGCAGAACTATTTGACAGAAGAAACAATATCAAATAACATTAGTAAGTGTTGTTGTAACTATTTATGATCATCTATAAAAAATAACTATAACATTTTTTGAATATGCATGAATAACAAACAAGTAATTTTTATAGGTATGTGCTTAAGTTGTATTTTAAAATTTAGTCGAAATATTAAGCTAGATTTTTTAAATATTCTTATTTATTGATTATCTTAGCTAATTATATCTGATGTTTTGGGTAAATCTAGATCGTTAGTTTTGTCAGTATACTATGTAAAAAGTATGAAAAATATTTTTGGTGGGCCCAGTAGGACTCGAACCTACGACCTACGGATTATGAGTCCGGCGCTCTAACCAACTGAGCTATAGGCCCAAAACTTAGAGACGATTATATTTTAAATAGAACTGTTAGTCAAGGACTATTTTTGTTTTGCGCTTATTTATATATTTTTGAAGAAGTGCCTACGATAAGAGGGTCAGGAGGTATTGCTACTTCATGATCTTTGTTATCATAGTCAACATTGTTAAGTATATATCTTATTGCATTTAGGCGGGCACGTTTTTTATCATCAGACTTAACGATTACCCATGGTGCATATGGTTTGTCAGTATATATAAACATCCTTTCTTTAGCTTCAGTATAGTCATCCCATTTATCTAAGGATGCTTTATCTATAGGGCTAAGTTTCCACTGTTTTAAGGGATGACTTTCTCTAGCAGCAAATCTATTTTTTTGTTCTTGCTGGCTAACTGAGAACCAAAATTTTATTATCATAGTACCACTATCAACTAGCATTTTTTCTAGTTGGGGTGCTTGTTCAAGGAATAAGAAATATTCTCTCTCAGTACAAAAGCCCATAACTCTTTCAACACCAGCTCGATTATACCAAGACCTATCAAAAAGTACGATTTCACCACCAGATGGTAGGTGTTCTATGTATCGTTGAAAATACCATTGATTTCTCTCTTGTTCTGATGGTTTCTCTAGAGCAATTACCTTGGCGCCACGTGGATTTAGATGCTCCATCATTCTTTTTATAGTTCCACCCTTACCAGCTGCATCTCTACCTTCAAAAATTATCAGAACTTTTTTATTATTCTCTTTTACCCATTTCTGAAATTTTAATAGTTCTATCTGAAGATAATGCTTTTGTTTTTCATATACATTACGAGGAATCTTATGTTTATATGGAAAAATATTTTCTAAAAAGAGTTTTTGGCGCTCTTCTTGACTTAAAACTTTCATATAGAATTATAAAAACAGCTTAACTTATTTAATATATTATCATATAGAAGTGATTAAGAGGTAAACAGATTAACTTTTTACAGGTTTAATATTTAGTTTTAGACTAAAGATTATATAAAATATTGTAAACACTAATATTATTGTTACCAGTGGTGTTGGCGTTTTTAATGGATAAAGTAATACCGCTAGGAAAGTTGCAATAGCTGCTAACATTGTGAAAATAAAAGTGAATATTTTGACAAGTTTACTCTTACTGATATGTTCAGTTCTTGATAGATAAATATATTTAATTGGTATAAAAGAAAATATTGATAATATCGTTATCATTATTTCATTAATTAATTGGTTTGACTGAAAACATAGCATATACATTACAATTACATTCCAGTAGCTTGGGAAACCGACAAAAAAATAATCATCAGTTTTTGCATTTAGCTGACAGAACTGATATGAGGAGGAGATAGTTATCATTATTATTATTGGGATTAGCCATTGTTGGCTAACTACTGCTGATACATATATCCAGATACAAGGAACAATTGAATATGTTGTAAAGTCTATAATATTATCAAGAAGGGCGCCATCTATAGGAGCAAGTTTTTTGATATCAACTAGTCTTGCTAAGCTACCATCTATCGAATCAATAAATATCGCCATTATAATACTAAACATAGAAAGCTTAATATAGTAGTGATGTAGATCTGTTTGACCTAATACAATTGTTTTAGCAGCCTCTATTGAAAATATAATAGCTAAGATACCGAACACGGCACCTAATGATGTAAAAAGATGCACTAGCCAAGCATATATTTTTTGTATCGTTTGTACTTGCATTTTAATATTAACTTTTAAATAAATTTACGGAATTGTAGCAAAAATAACTAACAGTTTCTATTAATAACTAAATCAATGAGATTTTCAAGACTAGTTGAACTGAAGTTATTATTTTTTAGCTTAGTGATAATTTATGTGATTTCATTTTTTTTATCTAGTAAATATTTATTTGCGTCTTTTAATCCCATTAATGATACATAGGTTGATTTATTGGCATCTATATCTTTAGCGCTAGTTTTTCCTAGCTCGTTAGTTGTCTTAGTGACATCTAAGATATCATCTTTGATCTGAAAACATAAGCCTATTAAGTCTGATAACCTTACTAATAAATCTTCTATTTGGCTATTTTGATTTTGTGAGAGAATATAAGGTAAAACTATACATGCTCTAAACATTTTTGCAGTTTTATTGGTATGTAATATTTGTAATTCTTCAATTTTAAGTTTTTTATTCTCACCCTCAATATCTAGTTGTTGACCACCAACCATACCACTAGCACCACAGTATTGAGCAAAAAGTTTATTTATTTTTTTTAGTTTATCTATGTCTGAGTAGTTGATATCTTGTAATATTTCAAAAGCTAATGCTTGTAAAGCATCGCCCGCTAAGATTGCAGTAGCTTCATTAAATTTGATATGACAAGTTGGTTTGCCCCTACGTAGAGTATCGTTATCCATAGCAGGAAGATCATCATGTATTAGTGAGTAGGTATGAATAGACTCTACTGCAAATGCGATTTTATCACAGTTTGACTTATCTATAGCTAGAGCTTCACCAATAGCATAAACAAATTGTGCTCTTATTCTTTTGCCACCACTAAAAAAGCTATAGTGCATTGCACTTAGTAAAGTTTTGGATACACAGTTAAGTTGATCAAATACCTTTTCAGCAAAAATTTCGAAATCTTTTATTATATTTTCACTACTCATAAGAATTTTACGATATTGTTATACTGTTTTTCGAGTACATCACTATGGCTTTTAAAAGTCTTAAGAGCGCCCGATGACATCTGTTGTAATAGTTGTTTATCTTCTAGTATTTTGAGGATATTATTTGCAATTTCTTGTTGGTTTCTTATGCGAATTAGAGCTTTATTACGAATTAGTTCTTTGGATATTTGGCTGAAATTAAAAAGGCTTGGACCACTTAAAATTGGCTTTGCTAATGCTGCTGGTTCAAGTAAATTATGTCCACCATTGTCTATTAAACTTCCACCAACAAAAGTTATATCTGCAATATAATAAAGATGAAGTAGTTCGCCCATTGTATCGCCTAAATATACTTGAGTATCACTAAAGATTTGACATTCAAAAGAGCTTCTTTTTTGATACTTCAAAGAATTATAAACAATTAGCTTTTCTACTTTCTGAAAGCGTTCTTTGTGCCTAGGAACTAGTATTAATAAACAATCTGGATGTATTTTTAGGATTTGTTTATGTGCTTCAAGAATTATTTCTTCCTCACCTTGATGAGTACTCCCTGCAATCCATACTGGTCTACCTTTTAGGCTGTCTTTCAAGCTATACATCTTATTTTCTAGGTTTTCTGGAGTGATAAGATTGTATTTTAAGTTTCCTGTCACAGAAATGTTGTTTTTATCTACAGCTAGAGAATAAAATCTTTTTGCATCTTTCTCTGTCTGAGCGTTAATATGAGAGATATTCTTAAATAAAAATTCTTTAGCAAAAGGGATTTTAGTGTAATTACGCATCGATTTTTTTGATAGTCGCGCATTTGTTATTACTACTGGAACCTTTTCAGCAAAACACTTATTTAGAATATTTGGCCAAATTTCTGTTTCAACGATTATAAAAATCTTTGGATTAGTCTTAGCAAAAAAACTATTAATAAAAGGAATTACATCATAAGGGATATACATATGGTGTACATTGGGATAGTTACTATAAAGACTATTCACAACATCGCTACCTGTTGGTGTTGTTGTAGTTATAACAAAATTCTCATTAGGAAAATTCTTTAGTAATTCTTTTACTAGTGGTTCAGCAGAGACAGCTTCACCTACAGAAACTGAATGTATCCATATACTGCTGTTAAGGCGTATTGGTATCTGGGCGAATCTCTCTGCCCATCTTTTTCTGTAGTTAATGTTTTTAAAGCTTCTTTTAAATTTTTTCAGATATAAAATAGGTATTAATGTTATAAAAATGCTCGAATATATATGAGCTAGAAAAACATAAAAGAATTTTTTTAAATGTTCCACTCTTTAACCTAAAACTATTAATTATAAACTTGGCGACACTTGTTGATACATTGTAGCATATAACAACGGTATTTAACTAATGTGAATTAGTAAAATTTAGTTTTCTAGAGTAATTGCATTATTTTATCAAGAGCGATAGCTCTATGACTTATTTTATTTTTATCTGTTTCAGAGATTTCAGCCAAGGTTTTTTGTAATTGTGGTAATATGAATATTGGATCGTAACCAAAACCATTTGAGCCACTAATTTTGTGAGCTATTTTTCCTTCTAAAAAACCATATGCCAAAATTGGAGCTGGGTCAAATTCATGCTTTACATATGCTAGGGCGCAAACAAATCTAGCATTCCTATTATCATTTCCAGTTAATTTAGCTAGTAATTTTTGTATATTAGCTTTGTCATTGCCATGCTCTCCTGAATACCTTGCTGAATATATTCCGGGTTCACCATTTAAAGAGAATACTTCAAGCCCCGAATCATCAGCGATAGCAGGTAGACCTGTATGTTTAGCACAGTTTCTTGCTTTTAAAATAGCATTCTCAATAAAACTAAGTCCAATTTCATCAGCGTCAGGAACATTAAAATCAGTTTGAGGCAGAATCTTAATATTCTTCTGTTTAAAGATATTGGTAAATTCTCTAATCTTGCCTTTATTGCTTGAGGCTAAAACTATTTCTTTCATATTTATGAGCTTTATATATTTATTCGATCAAGATATATTAGCAATATTTGTTATAAATGTTATCCTTTAAATACATATAATTTTGAAATATTGTTAGGTTAAGTTTATGAAAATATGCTTTATCGGTGGTGGTAATATGGCGGCAGCAATGATTGCTGGTATGACCTCACATGGTTATAAAAGTCAGGATATAATCGTTTTTGATAGAAATGAACATAAATGCTTAAACTTAATTAAAAAGTATAATATCAACACATCTACGTCATTACTAAATACAATTAAACTTGCTGATATTCTTATTTTAGCAATCAAGCCTCAAAATATGTTTGAGCTTATAAAAAATATCAGAGATACAGTTACATCTACTCAAGTAATAGTTACAGTAGCTGCAGGTATCCAGACTAGTGCGTACGAGGAATTATTTAACAAAGAAATCTCTTTTGCTAGAACAATTCCAAATACACCTAGTAGCTTAGGTTACGGCGCTACGGGAATTTTCTTTAATAAAGTTATTGCTGCTGATAAAAAAGATTTAGTTATAGATATTATGCAGACTATGGGAGTAGTAACTGTTGTTGAGGATGAGAAAGAAATTGATATTATCGCAGCTATAGCTAGTTCTGGACCGGCATATTATTTTCAGTTTATGGAGCATATGGTTGAAGCAGCAATCAAGCAAGGTTTAGATAAAAAACAAGCCGAAAAACTAGTTGTTCAAACATGCTTAGGGGCAGCACAGATGGCATTAAATACTAATGAAAATATGTCAGAGTTAAGAAAAAATGTAACTTCTAAAAAAGGTATAACTTATGAAGCATTAAATATTTTTGAGCAATTTAATCTTGGTGGAATTGTAGATAAAGCAATTCAAGCAAATATAGCTAGAGCACAGCAATTAGCTATAGAATTTACTAAATTAATAGATAATTGATCGATTATAACTTGAAAGAGTTTTTATTAGCCTTATGTGTATTACAAAGAAGTTGAGATAGCTGAAAATATTTGTTTTATTTAAAGGCTTAAAGCTTTATGGTTTTACAGAATGTCTAATACAATTATCTAATTTTTCTCGTTAAATCTTACTAATACATTTAGCTGTATACTATTTTAATAGATTAATTAATAGTGCATATTATTTTTTAAACAATTTGAACTGTCATTGGTTGTATGGAAAGCTTTTAAAAAGGTAGTATTTATAGGGGAGGCACTTCTAAAGCTCTTTTATTAAATAAAGAAGATTTATCAAATTATCAATTAAATCATATAGATGATATTGTTATTAGTATTATGGGTTCACCACACAAAAGGCAAATAGATGGTATAGGAAACGGTGATTCTCTTTGTAGTAAGGTAGCGATTGTTAGTAAATCATTAGATGAGGGAGTTGATTTAGAATATTTTTTTATGCAGGTAGGTGTTAATGATAGGTTTGTAGATAAAACTGTAAACTGTGGAAATATAGCTTCTTCAATAGATCCTTTTGCGGTAAATTCAAAAATAATTAATATCGAAGATGATTTATCATCAGCCACTTTGAAAGTTAAGAATATAAATACTAATGTGATTTTCGAAACAAAAATATGTGTGAAAAACGGTAGCTATTTGCCAGATGGTGATATGTCTATAGATGGAGTCAACAATACTTATTCTCCGCTAGAGTTAAATTTTTTTAATCCAGTCGGTGCAAAGACAGGAAAACTTCTACCTACAGGTAATGTGGTGGATAATATAGATGGAATAGATGTGTCATGTATTGATGTGGCAGTTCCTATGATTATTATTGATTCTACTAAATTTGATAAAACAGGGAAGGATCCAAAAGATCTTCTAGATGAAGATAAAGAGCTTTTAAGAAAAATAGAAAAGATAAGAAAAAAAGCATCATATCTTATGGGCTTGGGCGATTGTAGCAACAAAGTTATTCCTAAAGTCTGCTTAATATCAAAACCAGCTAGCAAAGCTAATTCTATATGTTCAAGATACTTTACCCCTTTTGATTGTCATTCGACTCATTCAGTATCTGGGACCATGTGCTTAGCATCTAGCTTGTTTATTGAAGGTTCGATTGCTTGTCAAGTTATAAATAACAGAATAGGAAATGATACTGGTATCATCAATATAGAACATCTATCAGGAATAATTCCTATATCTTATCAGGTAGATAATAATCAAGATGTAAGAAAAATCAATATTATCAAAATGGGTTTTTTCAGGACAGCAAGGGAGCTAGTGAGAGGAATTTTTTTCTATAAATTATAATCCCTTTATTTTTAGTAGCTTTACTGAATATTTTAAAAACTAATCTAAAATCATTTGTTAATAAAGATAGCTTTTTTAAACAGAGTTGATTGTTATCTCTTATTCTATGCTTTTTTAGGAAATATTTTTGTCTTGACATGTTATAATTGACCTAGATTATTAGCCAAAATAAATGGTATAGAGAGTTGAAACTAAGTTTTAAAAAGTTTGATGTAATTTTAGAAAACATTTTCATTTGTTTATAAGAAATGTAGATTGTGTTTTAATTTACTGTGATTCTAAGCGTAGTAAAACTATTAAAGATTGGGATAAAGGGAGTTTAAGTTGGACTTATCTAGGATGACCCTAAATAAATATTTATTTTATACACCTTATTGTATATAATTGGATTAATGATACAGAATACTACTTTAAATAGCAAGGGTTAATTATGAGAATATTGTTGGCTGAAGATGATCTTCATTTGGGTGAAGGCTTATTAGAAGCTTTGCAAAAAGAGGGTTTGATTGTAAATCTAGTTTCAGATGGTGAGGCAGCGCAAACTTTTATAGAATCTGGATTGTATGATATAGTCGTCTTAGATATTGGTATGCCAATAAAAACTGGTTTAGAAGTTCTAAGAAATATTAGAAATAGAGGTATTAAAGTACCAATAATACTGTTGACTGCTAGAGATGGTTTAGAAGATAGAATTAAAGGTCTTGATCTTGGTGCTGATGATTATCTAACTAAGCCATTTGAGTTAAAAGAGCTAGTAGCTAGAATTAAAGCTATTTCTCGTCGTATTGATACTAGATCTGGTAAAAGTGTTAATGAAGAAATTAGATTTGGAGATTATAGTTTTAATCCAAGCTCTGAAACGGTAACCAAAGATGGAGTTATTATTCCTGTTTCAAAAAAAGAGTTAGCGCTTTTAGCTATATTGGTACAAAATGCTGGTAGGGTAGTACCAAAGACACAGCTTTTAGAAGAAGTATATTCTACTGATAAGGAAATGGATACAAACACCCTAGAAGTACATATGCATAATTTAAGAAAGAAAATTAACATTCCTAATTTTATACAGACTATTAGAGGTGTTGGTTACTTTGTACAAAAGGATAAAGTAATTAAGTAACTTCATGGAAATCTTAAACTATATTTTAAACTTGGGCTTTACTTTTTGGCTTTTATTCTTAACCATTGCCAGTGGTTTAATTTATATTATTGATTTTGTGTTCTTCCAAAAATCAAGATTAGCAGCATATACAGATGAATTAAAAGGTCTTTCTAAGAAGCAAAAACGTCAGTTCTATAAAGATAGAGGATTAAAAGCACCTTTTATTGCTGATCAGGCGAGATCTTTATTTAGTGTATTTTTTGTAGTTTTTCTACTTAGAACCTTCTTGATTGGTAATTTTTTAATTCCAACTGCATCAATGACACCAACACTTCCAGTTGGTGATTTTATTTTTGTCAATAAAACTGCTTATGGTATCAGAGCACCATTTACCAATGAGACTTTAATAAAAGTTGGTGAACCCAAAAGAGGTGATATTGTAGTATTTCATTTTCCAGTTAATCCTAATGTTGATTTTGTAAAACGAGTGATCGGTTTGCCTGGCGATGTAATTTCGTATAAAGACAAAATGTTGACAATAAATGGTAAAAAACTTGAATATACTAATTGTAATCGTGATGCAATGAACTATTATAATCAGTCTTTAGCTGCTGGTAGTGGCGATACAGTATGTACGGAAAACCTTGATGGAGTTAAACATGAGGTTGATTGGATAGAGTCTATAAAGGGAACTGATTTTGAAAACCTTAAAGTCCCAGCAGGTCAATACTTTGTTATGGGAGATAATCGTGATAATAGTGAAGATAGTCGCTATTGGGGTTTTGTACCTGACAAAGATCTAGTTGGTAAAGCAAAAGTTGTTTGGATGAGCTGGGATAAGATAGATAAAAAGGTTCGCTGGGATGAAATTGGTAAGGTCTTTTAATTAAAAATGGTTCCTGAATATTCACGATTTTATAACATTCTTGGATATAATTTCAAAGATTATACTCTTCTCATAAGAGCCTTAACTCATCGAAGTAAGACTAAGAAAAATTATGAAAGATTAGAGTTTCTTGGTGACTCTGTTCTAAGTTTTGTAATTGCTGAAGTTTTGTATAAACAATTTACAGATTTGGCTGAAGGAAAACTATCGCAACTAAGATCTAAACTAGTCAAAGGAACAACTTTAGCACAATTAGCTTCGAGTCTCAAAATGGATGAGTACATTATCTTAGGTGCTAGTGAACAGGGCGGTCACAAGCGTGAGAAAATATTAGAAGATGTTTTTGAAGCTGTGATAGGAGCTATCTATCTAGATAGTGATTTTGCAACAGTCAAGAAAGTTATATTAAAATGGTATCAGCCAATAATATCGAGTATCAATCTGGACACTATCAAAGTCAAAGATAGCAAATCAAAGCTTCAAGAGATTTTGCTACAGAATGCTTTGAGTTTGCCAGAATATAGTATTGAAACTATAGATGGTAAAGACCATGAGCAGCAATTTACTGTAGTTGCTGTGTCAAAAGATTTAAATCTTCGAGTTAAAGCTCAGGGCACTTCACGGAAAAAAGCTGAGCAAAAAACTGCTGAAAAAATGATAGAAATGTTATCACAACAAGGCTTACATGAAAAAAAATAGACTAAACTTAAATGGTGTGGTTGTTATTAATAAGGCTAAAGATATTAGTTCAAATAAAGTTTTACAGCAATTAAAGTATTTATTTAATGCACAAAAAGTAGGTCATACAGGTACTTTGGATCCTATGGCGACTGGAGTTCTACCGATATGTTTTGGTAGGGCTACAAAAATAGCACAATACTTACTTGATGCTGATAAAGAGTATATAGCTACAATTAGACTCGGTATTGAAACTGATAGTGGTGATGCTGAGGGTGAAATAATAGCAAAAAGCATTAACATTCCTGAGTTATCTGCTGAGTATCTAGAAACAGTTTTAGCAAAGTTTCGCGGAGATGTAGTCCAAATCCCTCCAATGTACTCAGCTCTTAAATATAATGGACAACCTCTTTATAAGTTAGCAAGGGAAGGTAAAACTGTTGAGGTGAAGTCACGCAATATCAAAATATATGAGTTAGAACTACTAGAGTTTAATATAGATTCATTAAAAATAAGAGTTAAATGTTCAAAAGGAACATATATCCGTAGTTTAGCTATAGATATTGGAAAGACTCTAGGTTGTGGAGGGCACTTAATAGCTTTACAAAGAACTCAAAGTGGACCTTTTAAATTATCTGAGGCTTTTAGGCTAGAACAACTAAAAGATTTAAGTTTTGAGCAAAAAATTGCTAGTATAACTAATATAGAGAGTGTATTTATCGACAAACCAATATATTCTTTATTAGAAGAAGAAAAAGATGATTTATATAAAAGAGGGCTCTTTGCTGACAAACCTCATCTTGATGGAACGGTCAGGATATATGATGTTGAGAAGTTTGTTGCTATAGCAGAGTTTGATAAAGGTAAGTTGATTAATAAAAAATTTTTTGATCAGGATATATTGATAAGTGAGTAAGTACAGCATACATAATGATCCGAATAAGGATATTGAAGCGCAAAAATATGAAAATCCAATTCCAAGTAGGGAAGTGATTTTAAATTATATAAGAGATGTAAAACTTCCTGTAAGCATTGAAAATATAGCAAATGCTTTAGAGATTTTTTAAAAAAATCTTTTCGAAGGTCTTGTAAATCGTTTGGGTGCAATGGTTAGAGATGGTCAGCTAGAGAAGGATAGATCATATTATAATTTGCCGGAAATGGCGCCAATATATATCACATCTAAAGTTGCTGCAGATAGAGATTCTCGTTTAGAGCTATTTAGCCATACTCTAAATACAAAGGTAGGTATAGTATCTCATCAAGCAAAAATGGTAATGGTTGGTGATGAGGTAACTGCAAAAGTTCTTGGGCTTAATAAGCGTGGTCGAATAGATGCTGAAATTAAAACCATAGTGACAAGAGCTCAGAAGACAGTCACGGGCTATTATTATAAGAGCTTTGATTGTGATTTTATTAAGCCGATAAGCAAAAGCATAATAAGTGACATAGTGCTATTACCACCAAAGCAAAAAATAGAGCATAACTCTTTAATAGAAGCTGAGATTATTGTTTATCCTAGTATAAGTAGTGCAGCTGTTGCTAAATTTAAGCAAGAGGTCGAAGCAGTATCTCCAGTTAAAGAAGCGATGATGATGACAACACAGAAGTATGATTTAATTGAGCAGTGGAGTAAAAAGGCTTTACGCTATTTAGATAATATTTCTGATGACGTGGTTGTTGGCAACAGGGTTGATCTACGTAATCAACACTTTGTAACAATTGATGGTGAAGATGCTAAGGATTTTGATGATGCAGTTTATGCACATAGGACTAAAAGTGGTAGTTGGAAGTTATATATAGCAATTGCAGATGTCTCAAACTATGTTGAGAAAGATTCAGCTTTGGATTTAGACGCTAAGCGTCGTTCTACTTCAGTGTATTTCCCTGGTTATGTGATACCAATGCTACCAGAGAAATTATCAAATGGTTTATGTTCATTAAGACCAAACGAAGATAGATATTCCTTAGTCTGTGAGATGAATATTAGTAAAGAAGGTAAACTTTCTAGGTATAAGTTTTATTCTGCTGTAATAAACTCAAAGGCACGCTTAACTTATACAGAAGTTGCTAAACTTTTAGAAAAGAAACAAAACACTATAGTTGAGAATACTCCTGAGCTAGTACCTAATATATTTGATTTATACGAGTTGTATAAAGTACTTCACCAAGCTAGGCAAGAACGAGGTGCTATAGACTTTGATACAGTTGAAACACAGATAATTCTTGATGAGCATAATCATATTGAATCAATTGTGCCAAGGCATCGTAATGATGCACATAGGCTTATTGAAGAGTGTATGCTTGTTGCTAACGTTGCAGCAGCTAAGTTTACTATTAAGCATAAAAAGACATCACCATTTAGAGTTCATAGTGAGCCTAAAGAAGATAGAATGGAAACTCTTAAGAAGTATCTTGCTAAGCATGGTATACATCTTGCTCATGGTAAGAATGGTAAAGTGACTCCCAAAGCTTTAGCACAAATGCTAGATAGTATAAAAGATCGTCCTGATTATGATGATATTCAGATGATGACTTTACGTAGTATGAATCAGGCCGTATATAGCATAAATAATGATGGACACTTTGGACTAGCATATAGTGAATATACGCATTTTACCTCACCAATTCGTAGATATCCAGATTTAGTAGTACACAGAATAATAAAATCAATTATTGGTGAATATGAACATGGTGCTGCTGATTATAAACCTTCTGAATTGGCAAATATTTGTGAAAATGCCTCTGATCAAGAGCGAAATGCTGATGCAGCCTCTAAGCAAGTTGAGAATTGGTTGAAGTGCTACTTTATGCAAGACTACATTGGTCATATACTTGAAGCTCAAATTAAGCATGTTAATGGTTTAGGTCTTTTTGCTGAACTAAAAGATATGTACATAGAAGGTCTGATACATGTATCAGCTATTCCTGGTGATTACTATATTTATGATGAAGCCAAAGATATATTAATTGGTAAACGAACCCATAAAGTCTATAAAGTTGGTCAAGATATTACAGTAAGAGTTGTTCGAGCAGATCTCGAAAGAATTCATATAGATTTTGAGCTGTATGATCCACGTAAGCCATTTGCTGAGAATAGCTCAGATAAGCCATTTGCAAAAAAAACAAAAAAACTTAAAAAAGCTAAAAAGAAGAAAGTAAGAAGTAGAAAAAAGAATAAAACAAAAGCAAAATTAGCACACTAAATTTAATTTAAAAAGTTTTTGATCTAAATAGTTTTCTTCGGTTGCTTAAAATCCCAAACTATTCTGAACTTTCTCAAGACGCATAAAATCATATAGGTAATGTCTATTTGCCATACTTTAAGATTATTTCTAACCGAGTAAGCAAATTTATGATGATTATTATGCCAACCTTCACCAAATGTAATTAGAGCTATAAACCAATTGTTGCAGCTATTATCTGAAGTTTCGTAATCTTTAGATCCAAAGATATGGCAAATTGAGTTTACACTAAAAGTAGTATGATATAGTAAGACGGTACTTAATATCCCTCCCCAGAAGACAAATGCTAGTCCAGATGTTTCAAGGCTTGGATAAAAGTGGCTAATTAGGCTCCCTAAAGCAAAAAGCCCTACCAGATATAGAGCAAATGATACATGAGCATATTTATCTATCCATACTAGCTCAGGATACTTAACCCAGTCTTTAGTAAATTTAGGATCAACATGATCACTTCTAGATTCAAAAACCCAGCCTACGTGTGATTGAAAGATACCATTTTTAGGCGAGTGTAGGTCTGTATCTTTATCAGAATGGATATGATGATATCTATGATGTCCTGACCACCAAAGCGGTCCTTTTTGCGATGCCCAAGTACCTACTAACGCTAAGATAAATTGAAACACTCTAGAGGTTTGAAAAGCTTTGTGTGCAAAGTAACGATGGTATCCAGCTGTCAAAGCAAATGTTCTAGCTGAGAATGTAACAACAAATACAACTAGAGCTGTAATATTATAATTTACAAAAAATATTGCCAAGCAGGCTAAGTGCATAATAGCAAATGCTACTATTGTCAATTTATTAGACTGTGTTTCCATGATTTCTCCAGTTTTAGATCATTTTCTTAGCAATCTTGAAGTATAGCTTATATGGTAGTGCTGCAATAAGTTTTAGAATTATAGTGAATTTTTTTGTAAAGTGAATCTCAAATTTACTTGTTTGCAAGCCTTTGATAATACTATCAGCGGCTTGTTCTGGTTTTAATAGAGATGGCATTTTGAAATTATTTTTATCAGTAAGCTTAGTTTTAACAAAGCTAGGATTAATTAGGCGAATATCAAGCTCTGGATTTTCAGTTTTGAGACTCTCAACTAAGTTTATTACACCAGCTTTAGTAGCAGCGTATGGTTGTGATCTTGGTAGACCAATATAGCCTGCAACACTTGCTGTTATTGCAAGTTGACAATGAGGATTTTTCTTTAGAAAAGGTAGTACAAATATTATCAAGTAGAAAACAGCAGTTAAATTAGTTTGGATAGTCTTGTTAAGATTGGCGATTGCAATATCAGCAATTAATGATGGCTCATAAAATGCAGGAAAGTATATAATAAAATCAGGCTTATAGTTAAGAGCACTAGCTGCTACTTTTTCAAATTCTGCAAAGTCAGCGACATCAAAGCTTAGTACATGAGCGGTATTTTTAAGATTAGCTGCTATGTTTTGTAGTTTATCTAGCGAACGTGCAGATATTATAAAATCAGCTTGTATTGAATTATCAAGTTTTTTTAGGACTGCTTTGCCTATTCCATCTGTAGCGCCAATTATCCAGATCGTTTTACCTACAAATTTTTGCATCTTATGCTCCTGTTTTTTCCTTATGCATGAATAATGTTAAAGAACCTACAGTCAAACCAAACTTCTTAAATGAGTTTTTATTTATAAGTACGCCATCATTCATCAAATACATCCAATCATCGAAATTAATTTTGTATTTTTTATCGCCAACAGGGATATCCATTTGATATTGCCAATTCATTGCATTACCCTCAACATAAATTTTAGCTATGCCTATTACATCCGCTGTAGTACCTTCATAATAGTTATCAGATATCTTCTTAATCTTCCAAATACGATGATCTTTCTGACCATCATAGTAGACCATGTGCTCATCAAATGTGCCAAGGTTACCATCCCAGCTAGCAGTGCCAGAGAAGTCAAATTGCTTGGTAACTTTACCTTTATAGTCTTGAATAATTCCTGTACCAACAATTTTACCTTGTAGGTATTGCTGCAAATCAAGCTTTGATCCTTCACCTTTATAACTTGATATATCAGCAGAGCAGCCAAATAATCCTAGCGCCATAATAATTACTCCTATTTTAGATATTAATTTCTTCATAAGCCCCTCAACTGTTTTGATAGTTTAATATGAGATGATTTATCACTTAGCCATATTTCAAAAAAATATTTTGAAAGAGTTTTATTTGGTATTTCACCAAGTAAACCTTTATCTGAATAGATATATCCATTACCATCTTTGTCCATATAACCATATAGATTTGTGCCATTTTTTACATCTGGCATTAATCTGGTAAAAATTTCTTTGTATTTATCAAGGGTAGTATGTGCTAGTTGTGGATGTTGCTCAGCAATTTCTTTGACCGTATGATTCGCAATATTCTTACCACTAAAACTTCTGAGATAATGAATTTTGAGTAAAAAAGGTTTATCCCAGCTAAAATGACCATTTTCACTGTAAAGCTCCGCATCATAAACATCAAAAAACCATTTGCTGAAATGTACTTTACCAACTTGTTGTGATTGTTGTGATTTTATTTGTTGTAAAGTTAGTTCTTCAGCCACACCAAATAAAGGTAAACTAATAAAAATAATTATTAGCAGTTTCCTAAGTATGAACAATCTCCAGTTGTACAACATCAATACGACCATGTGTGAATGCAGCACTACAAGAGTTTAGATAAAAACGCCACATTCTTTGAAAACGCTTATCGAAACCTAGTTTTATAAGTTCTTGCTCAACATTTACAAAATTTCTATCCCACTCATCAAGAGTTTTTGCATAATCTTTAGCAAAAGATTCTTTACCAACACATTTTAAGTTAACTTTATCAAGTTCAAGATTAATTTGCTCCATAGATGGCAGAAAACCACCTGGGAAGATAAAGGTTCTAATCATATCAGTACCTTTAGCATAGTCAGTAAAGAGCTTATCATCGATAACTATTGCTTGAATGATAATTTTACCATCTTCTTTAAGTAGTGATTTAAGCTTTGAAAAATATGTATTCCAATATTCTCTACCAACAGCCTCGATCATCTCAATAGAGACAATATAATCATATTTGCCAGTCTGGATGCGGTAGTCTTCGATTACAATTTCAGCATTTTTGCCAGCTAAGCGCTTTTTAGCGTAAGCATGTTGCTCTTCAGAAAGTGTAATACCTTTGAGGGAGTAGTTACCACTAGTTAGAGCTGTTTCAGCAAAACCACCCCAACCACAACCTACCTCGATTATAGAACCGTCTTTTTTGTCGAACTTATAGTTAATCCGAGAGTATTTTGTTAAACACATAAGAGATAGCATCACAAAATTTTTCAAAACTATTATTCACTTTTCTAAATATTTTTTTAAAGTTAGCCCAAACCTTTTCAATAGGATTTAAATCTGGAGAGTACGGAGGTAGATATAATATTTGTACATCAAATTTATTGGCTATTTCAATCAGCTTAGAGGATTTATGGAAACTAGCATTATCCATTACTATAGTAGTTTTAGGTTTTAATGATGGGCATAAGTGTTCCTCAAACCATTGATTAAAAATTTCAGTATTGGTATATCCACTGTACTCTAATGGAGCTATAATCTTTTTATCTGCATAATTATATCCAGCAACAATACTTCTTCTTTGTGTTTGATATGCTAAAACCTCACCATAACTAGGCTCACCAATTAGTGACCATCCTCTTAGGATAGAAAGCTTATTGTCACACCCCATCTCATCTATATAAAATAACAAGTTTTGAGCTATTTCTTTTAGTTTTTCTATATACTCCAACCTTTCATGTTCTTTTCTTTGCTTATATTTTGGAGTCTTTTTTAAAAACTAAAACCAAGTCTATTAAGACAATCATAAAATGTACTTCTTGGAATATCAGGGGCTAATGCTTCTTTTATATCTAATGCACTTGCATCTGGATGATCTATCAAATACTGTTCAATCAATGTTTTATCGGTAAAGCTAGCGACTCTGCCACAACCAACTCCTTGCTTTGAACTATAATCTCCGGTTCTTTTATAAAACTCTATCCATGAAACAACTGTACGCTTATCTATGTTAAAAAACTTACTCAGCTCGAACTCCGTCATACCTTCTTCATATTTATTAATTACGATGTCTCTAAAATATTGGCTATATGATGGCATTTTTATTAGACATTATAACATTTCTACAAATATCTTTTTCTACAAATATCTTTCGGATTAACTATATCAATTATATTTTTGTATTTATTGATTTGTGCTTGTTCTAATGTTTCATTTTCATTTTTGTACAAAGCAGAAGAGTAAGTCATAGTTCTATCTAACCATAAGCTATAAAAATCATTACCCAAGTCATAATGATCATAGATATTTTTTTTACTTTGTTTGATACTATTTCTTTTAGTCAAGTAGCCAAGTTTTTGAAAAAATTTGAAGAAAATATTTGGTTTCATATACTGTCCAAAAGCTTCTTCATTCTCTAAGCCTAGATGTATGAGGGATTTAAGATCAGAAGTCTCCCAATAGCCATCGCGATAATCAGCAGCAAAGCCAATATCTGATTTGAGCTTAAGGTTGACAACTGTACGCCAATCCTTGAGTTTTAAATCTGCTATTGGTCCTGGTTTTGCACCTTTGGTATATATTGTTTCTCCTTCAGGAGGAGTCAAATATAGTTCACCATACTCAATTTTATCTAGTGATTCGAGTAGATTTTTTTTTACTATTTTCTCAAACATATCTTAAAAAAACTATCGGTTAGTATCTTCTATTGTAAATAGTAACAAATAAATATTGAGATAATATTGCTAGAAAATTAAATTTTGTTAATAAATATTATTGAACTAGATTTATATTTCTATACATTAATAAACTTGGCAACAGTTATTCGATCATGGTGTTGTATAGGCTTAGAGATATATTTAATCTTTTTAAGTACAATCTTCAAAGCTTGCCAATGAATTAGATAAATAACCTTAAAAGTTAGAAGTGGAGATCTAAAAAATTCTTTTATCAAATTTGTAGTTGATAAAGATTTCATATTACCATTAATCGCAGTCCCAAGTTGGAGTTGATCATTATCATAGTAATTTATGATGATTTGATTTTTTGCATTATCTTCAAAATTTAGTGTGAAGTTAAACTTATAGAAGCCTTGTCTTGGATAGAATGGAGATACATGAAAAATTTTTTCTGCTTTAAACCAACATTTATTAGTTATGTCTTGACCATTTTTATGGCAGATGTAACTATGTGTTTCTTTGAAAGTATTATTGACTTCTGCTATCACAGCTATAAGTTTGTTATTTTTGTAACAGAGCCAAAAGCTAACTGGGTTAAATAAGTACCATAGAACTCTAGGCATTGTCATTAATTTGATATCATCGTATTCAAGTTTGTACTGATTTAACAAGTCAGTTGCCCATTTTAGACTGCTTGAGCCATCTCTTAAGCCATGATCTTTATCATAGAAAGAGTATAGATTGGGTTTATTGATACTAAAAAAATGGTCTTATTTTGATTAAGGTTAAGCATATCTAAAATAACATAGTATGACCTATATCTAAAAGAGTTTTGCTTAGGATGGTGTCTCTTATGAAAAACTTTTGAGCTTAGAATAAAGTTTTTTACCATGGAGTTTTGACTCCTAGTTTGGTTGCAACATTTACTGCACTAAGTATACCATCTTCATGGAAACCATAGCGTAAATATGCTCCACAATAATATGTATTATTAAGCCCTTGGATTTTATCAAATTCTTTTTGAGCTTGAATGGCTTTTTTATCAAAAACGGGATGGTCAAAAGTATGTTCGTTGATGATTTTTTGTGGATCAGGTTTTTGATCTGGATTAACTGTAACAAAATAATCTATATCAGCATCTAAGGGTTGAAGGTTATTCATCCAGTAGCTAAGTGAAACCACATCACGTTTGTCTTTAGTTTCAGCACTTAGATAATTCCAACTTGACCACGCAGTTTTGCGTTTTGGCATAATAGTTGAATCATTATGTAGTATGACTGAATTTGGTTGATATTTAATGGCTGAGATTAGCTCTTTCTCATAGCTATTAGCATCATCTAGTAGCTCAAGAACTTCGTTGGAGTGACAAGCAAATATTACTTTATCAAACTCTTCATTATTATTATTTATATCTGTGATAACAGTTTTTTCAGATCGTATTACTTTGGTTGCTTGAGGCGCAAATTTAACATTAGCAGATTTTAACTGACTGATAATTTTCTCAACATATACTTTGCTACCACCTTTGACTGTATACCATTGAACAGGTTTAGTAGTTGTAAGTAATCCATGATTATTAAAGAATCTAATGAAACTAAGAGCCGGGAAATCGTACATTTTTTCTAGTGGTGTACTCCAAATACAAGCTCCCATAGCTAGTAGATAGTAATCTTTGAAGAAGTTACCAACTTTTATTGAGTTTAAGTATTCTGCAAGAGTAATATTTTCATCAAGAGTATTGTTCTCAAGATGTTGTCTTGATATTTTGTTAAATTTTAAGATATCTTTTATCATCTTATAATAGCTTGGTCTAAATATATTAGTCCACTGTGCAAATAGGATCTTGATACTACTAGAGCCGTATTCAAATTTACCACTTTTGATAGATACACCAAAGGACATATTACTCTCAGCAACAGGAATATCTAGCTGTTTAAACAACCTTGATAAGTGATAGTAGGTGTGATAGTTAAAAACAATAAAACCAGTATCTACAGAGGTATTATTAATATCTAAAGTACGAGTGTGACCACCAAAATAGTTATTTTTCTCATAGAGAGTAATTTGATATTTATCCTTAAGGAGATAACTCACTGCAAGTCCAGATATTCCACTTCCTATTACTGCTATTTTTTCCATGTTTAGAATTACTCATAAGAATTTTGCTTAATTATAAGGTTAATTTTTAAAGTTTTAAAAACATAGTTAAAATTTGTTAATGTAATGGTAGTGATATTATCATTTTTAAACCTTGGGGTTTGTTATTTTGAGCAATGATATCACCATTATGTAGTTGAATAATTTTTTTAACTAGAGCAAGTCCTAAGCCATTACCTGTTTGGCTACGACTTTTTTCTTCACGGAAAAATCTTTCAAAGATTTTATCAGTATTTTCATTATTTATGCCAATTCCTTGATCAGCTATTTCAATTATATACTTAGAGTTTTGTATTTTTGTATTAATTGAAATTTCAGTATTATCTTTTGAGTATTTATAGCAATTATCTAAAATATTTATGATACTCTGAAAGATAAGATTTTTATTAAGATTAAGTTTTTTAGCTAATATATTAGTTTGTAGTTGGATATTTTTTTGTTCAAAGATTGGCTCATATAGTTCAATAGCATCATCAATGATATTTTTTATGTCTAAGCGTTTTTTTGTTAAACTTTCACGCCCATGCTCTAGGAGATTAAGCCTTAGTAGGCTATTGAAAATATCAAGTAATTGATTGCATTCTGCTAGCGCGTCACTTGAATCTTTATTTGGGTTTGTTTGCTCGAGATCCTCTAACTTGTTTTTTAAGCGGGTTAAAGGTGTTTTTAAATCATGAGCAATATTGTTCGAGACACTTTTTATATCTACTAAAAGCTCCTTGATGTTAGCCAAAAGAATATTAAGAATATTAGCTAGATTACTAAGATCATCCCAGTTCGTATTTGATTTGATTCTTTGGCTAAAATCTTGGGTATTAACTATTGCGGCTGCAGAGCTAGCAATGTGATTAATTTTCTTTACAACAAAGACGCTGATCAAATAGCTTATAATCACAACACTTACGGTGCAAAAGATTCCTATACTTAAAGGGATAATATGCTCGATTACTCTATCACCAACTGCAGAGAAGATTATATAAATCCAAGAAACTATGCTTAAGCCTAATAAGACTGTAAAAAGCATCGCCATTTTAAAACTAGAACTGATGATATATCTACGTTGGATGCTATCATAAAGACTACTCTTGGATGACATAGCCAAAGCCTCGTATAGTTTTTATTGGATCTGAGAGCCCACCTTCAGTTAATTTGTTACGCAAGCGAGAGATATGCACCTCTACAACATTGGTTTGTGGATCAAAGTCATAATCCCAGACTTCTTTGAGTATCATCGTTTTACTGACAACTTCATTTTTATGTTTTAAGAGGAGGTGTAAAACTTTATATTCACGTTGTTGTAGAAGTATTAACTCACGATTGCGGCGTACCTCATGAGCAAGCTCGTCAAGAACAATATCACCACAACTTAACTTATGAGTTTGAGCCTCGGTAATTTGCTTAGTTCTTTTGTAGAGTATATTTACCCTAATAATTAATTCATCTATCGAAAAAGGCTTAGTAAGATAGTCATCACTACCTGATTTAAGACCTTCGATTTTATTTTCGGTACTATCAAGAGCACTTAGAATGATAACAGGAGTATTTATATTTTGTTTACGCAATATCTTAAGCAAAGAAATACCATCTAAATATGGCATCATCCAATCTATAACTATGACATCATAGTTATTGGTATTGATTAGAAATAGAGCTTCCTTGCCATCAAAAGCTACAGTTGTATCAATACCATTTTCTTCAAATTTGGTTTTTATGAATTGAGCTATTTTCTTGTCATCATCAGCAACTAAGACTTTTGGGTTGTCACTCATCGTATTTGGTTTATAATTTTAAGCTAATAACCTAATTATAACTAATTAATAGTTTTGTATCTTGAAAAAATAGCTATAAAACTTATTTAAATAACAAAGACTTTTGTGTATAAAATATTTATAACAAAAAAAGGAGGCTAAAATGAAGAGGGTTATAGCGACAATCTTGGGATTGACTGTAGTTTCTGGAGTATATGCTGATAGCTATACAATGTATGCAAAACCAGATACTAAGTCACCAAAGCTTGCAACTATAGATGATCAAGATCCAAATTATAAAGCGATTTTCTCAAAAGGTGAATGGATCGAGGTAGTTGATAATAAAGATGGTAGTGTTGGTTGGGTCAAGCAAAAACCTCAAGATAAAACTTCACAGGCTATTAGCAAAGATCCAATCGAGCAAATGATGGCAAATTTTCAAAAGCAACAACAGTTATTAGATCAACATTTCAACAAAATGTTAGCTAATATTGATCAAAATATTGCTCAAATGCAAGCGCAACCTAATTCAACTAAAGCTAAGAATAATCCGCAAGTTCTTAAAAAATTTAGCTCTATCACAATAAATTCAGATGGTAAAACTGCGAAAATTGTCAAAAAGACTGAGGATGGGAATGGCAATATACAAACTGTAGAAAAAGAAATTCCTGCTGATCAATTAGGCACTATTAAGCTTTAGTCAAGTATCTTTTTATACTTAATATTTGTAAGCTAATCTCTTTATGAATGGATTTAAAATCCTATTTTTATAAGTTAGTATAATAAATGAATAAATAACTAAACTAAGGAATAGGTTATGTATGAAGAGCAATTCTTGGCAGAAAAGTTACAGCAGTTTAGTTTACTCGATATCGCTTTAGTTAAAATTGTTTATTTTTTAGTTGGTCTATTAGTAGCTACTAATTACATTGTTTTAACTTCAGTAAGTTGGATTTTTTATTTATTGATGTTTCTAATCGCTGTGTTTCCAATAGTAATCCATCTGTTCTCATTTGAGGGTTCATATATCCAAAAAGCGCGTAAATATCTTAAAACAAATAAGCCATCATACCAAGTACTTTTGTTCTTTAGTATGTTTTTTTTTGCATGTACATTAGCAGTATTAATACCAGCTTTAAGTTTAGTACCGTGGTATGTTTATCTGATATTAATCATAATTTTTGCAATTAAACCAATGCGCTCAAATATGTTCTGGTAATAAAGAATTAGTTTTATCAATACTATCTCAACATAAGTTTCAAATCGGTACTTAATCAAGTAATCAAAAAAGCTTAGTAATTGTATATGTAATGAGTCAAACGCTATTAACGATAATATTATCAATTATTTTTGTTATAATCGCTATATAAGTAATTTTTTAGTAACATTTTCAATGAAAAAGAAACTTTTATTTATAACTATATCTGCTAGTTTAGCATTAGCGCTTAGTTCATGTGGCAAAACTACTGTAGCATATGAGGATCCAAATGGTGTTGATACAACATCAATAAATTTTAGTTCAACAGATTTACAAGCTATCACAAATAAGATGGCTGAAGATATGCTTAACTCACCCGCAGTTAAAAGAATTACTGCTATGGATACACCTACATTATTCTTTAGTAATATCCGTAATGAGACTCGTGAGCATATAAATACGACTATGTTGTCAAACACTGCTCAAACACAGATTATAAAATCGGGGCTATTCCAAGTTACAGATATGTCTCAGATCAAAAATGTTCGAGAGCAGCTTGGCTATCAAGCAAATAGTGGAATGGTTGACCAAGCTACTGCAACTAAGATTGGGCAGCATATTGGTGCTAGATACATGGTTTATGGCTCTATCCAAGATATTGATAATACTAATGTTGATGGTGATAAGAGATCTAAATTCTTCTTAGCTACACTGAAAATGATGGATCTAAAAACAGGTCTTGTTGTATGGCAAGATGATAAGCAGATTCGTAAATCTCAAACTAAATCGACTTTTGGTTGGTAAGATATAAAAAATAGATATCCTTAATTACTATTAGGATCTTAAAAAGGAGAAATTATATGAAAAAGAAAATTTTAACTTCATTAATTGCCTCATCGTTGCTGGCAATTTCATTATTTGCTGCAGATGATACAGTTGTAGACTCTAAAACTACCCAGCAGCAAACCCAAGCAAAAGTAGATATGGGAGCGGATGTTGCTAATTTAAATAACGCTATTTCGACAGATTCTAAACCAGTTGCGACAACTAGCCAAGATAAAAGATCAGCAGAAGAGATATTAAACGATGTTATGGAAAATTACATTGATCAAAATAATCTCAGAGATAGATATGATTATGTTGGTTCTGCGATTGGTACAGCATCTGTTAACCAAACGAATTCGAACTATGTTGATAGTGCGCAGCTTGCATTTGAGAAAGCATTAATAAAGGCTCAAGCAGAGTATATATCATTTATTTCAGCAAATACTAAAGTCGATAAGAGTTTAAATATAGATAGTACGCAGGGCTCAACTGCGAATGAGATTGATACAGATGCTGATAAACCGAAACAAGGAACACAAGCAGCTATTGATGCTAAGCAAAAGGCACTTGATGAAGCAAAATTAGATAACCAGCTTAAAGAGCAAGGTTTAAACCCTAATGATTTTGCGACACCAGAGGAGAAGAAAAAGGCGTTATTAAGTCAGCAAATGACAATAAAAAGCTTAACCACAGGTTTTGGTAACTTATCAGGATTGCTACCGATTAAGACTTTTGTGGTTGAGAAAGATGGCAATGCTGCTATTGGCGTAGTAGTTATATATTCAGACAAAATCAAAGGTATGTTTGAAGATATTAAGCATGGCAATGAGTCGGTAATAGTTGGCAAAGGTGGTCAATCACCATCTGATTTATATAAAGATAAGTCAGGTGAGGATATGATGGGAGACTATGGTATTCGTGTTGGTTTCGGTGAGGACAACAAACCATATATTTTAGCTTATGGTCAGGGTTCATATAATGGTCCGAGTATACAAGGTGTTTCAGCAGGCGATTATGGCTACAAACAAGCAGCAATTATGGCAAGAGCAAATCTTGTTACTCTAATTGCAGGTCAGATGTCGACACAAGAAGCATTGACTATGTCTGAGGATATATCAAGTACTTTAGCTAAAAATACGAAGACTCAACAAACTCGTAGAATAGATGCTACAGATATCGAAAAAACATTATCGACATATTATAAGACAAAAGCTAATTTAGATATTGTTGGTCTTAAAACCGTCAAGAGATGGCGTTACAAGCTGCCAGGTACTGAAAATATTGTCTATGGAGTAGTACTTAAATGGGATCCTAAGCAAGTAGCAACAGCTAACAAGATTAAAAACTTTAGCTATGATGAGTATCGTAAGCAAAATACTCAAAATACTGAAAGTGGCCAAAGTTCCTTAAATGGTAAGGTAATTATCAGACAAAGTGATGATAATAAATATCTAAATCAATACTAGGGTTTTAAAAATGCAAAAAAGGTTAATTACTTTTTTAGTATCATCTATGTCTTTTATGACAGCTACAGGTGTGGCAGCACAAAATAATTTAGCTGATACAAACATGCTTTCGGGTAGTACAGTTATAAGCTCTGCAAGCTCGATACTTAGTTCAGCTAGTAGCACTTACAAAGGTGTAGATGAACGTAGTAAACTAAAAATGTTTAGAGTCGCAATATTACCTTTTGATACAAAAGGTGCTAAGATAGATGGTGATATTGATCAAGAGCAACTCCAATCAGGCTTAAATGATAGTATTGTTGCTCAAATAACACAGTCGCGCAAATTTAGAGTGTCAAATCGTGATGTTAATGATGAGAAAGCTTATGAAAGTGAAATTAAGCGTATACTTAACTCTAATACAGATAATGATAAGGGTATGCTTAATCAAAAAATAGGTGCAGATTTTATCCTTACTGGAGATATCCTAAATCTAAATATCACTAAAAACAAAACTTCATATTATGGTGAAGATTTTACGACACTAAATGTTTCTGCTACAGTGGCATATCGCATGGTAGAGCTAGCGACAATGGAGGTTAAATGGTCAAATGTGGTTACTATTGAGGTACCGACAAATATAGCTAATCAATATGCTAATGCTGATGATGCTAATTATATGCAACTATTGAGCTATTTAGGTAAACAATTAGGTAAAACAATATCAGACCAGGTTATTGGAGCTATATATCCTCTTCAAGTCTTGAAAGTTGATGATGGTGAGATTTATTTTAATCAAGGTGGTGATAGAATTATCAAAGGAAGTGTCTATGAGGTTCGTCAAGATGGTGGAGTTACATTAGACCCTGCTATTGGACAACATATCGTACTTGATAGTAAGGTTTTAGCAAAAATAAAAATTACTGATGTTATGCCTAAATATTCTATTGGTATAGTGATTGATGGTAGTTTAGCTAAAGTTCAACCTGGGTTACGTGCTTATCTAACCAAATAGTTATTATGAAAACCAAGAGTTATTCACTATTACTGTTATTGTGTGGGGTTATTTCAAGTTGTACTACATTTAGTGGGAGTCATCCTGATAAGGTTGATAATGCTAAAAAAGCTATAGAAACTTGCCAATATAAGCCGACAGAAACTAAGTTTATAAAAACTTTTGATAATGATGGTGTGGATGCAGCAATTGGATTTTTAGAAACTGGTCGTTTTGAGCAACTAATAAGTAATACAACTTTATCACAAAAGAAATATACCAAAGCAACTGATTATGTTGCTAAGTCCGAAGCTGAAGCAAAAATAAGAGTTAGAAATATTCTCAAAGATACTCAAGCAACATTACTAAGTGATAAAGAAAGGTACTATTATATAACTGATTATGAGATAACTTTCTTATATGCTTATCAAGCACTTAATTATCTAAAACAACATGACTTAGAAAATGCTACTGTAAGCATTCGCAATCTATCATATGCACAGTATGCAACATTTCAAGCTAAAGATTTAGCCACTCAAACTCGAGATACAAATTATCAAGAGTTAAGTCATGTAAATTCTAGGCAGATATCATCAAATATCTCAAACTCAAAACAGTACAGGCAGCTAGCAACAATTGCTAGTAGGGTGAGAAACTCGTATGAGAATGCTTTTGGCTATTATTTAGAAGCAATAATATATCAATCATATGATACAGACTTAAATAATGCTAATCTATCAATGAGTAACGCATTTAGAGTGGTACCAGATAATCCATACGTTAGCGCAGATTATCAACAAATTAAAAAAGCCTTTGATAGTGGTGGTAATATCTATCCTCAAGATCAAGGAAAGCTTGTTATTATCTATGAAAGTGGTTGGGTTGAGCCGTTAAAAAAATTTGATATTCCAAAAACGATATTTTTTCAACAAGCTGGTGTACAAAAGATTTCTTTACCATACTATGGCTCATATAACCTAGCACAAAACGCTGATATTCAAATTTTTAAAGATAACAAGCTTATTGATCATGGCAAAAGTGCTTTATTAGTAGATACTACAGCGATGGCAGCTAAATCTTTATCTGATCAATATCCTGCAATTGTGACTAGAGAAGTTTTACGTTTAGTTACCAAAACTGCGATTTCTGTGGCAGCAATTAGGTCATCAGGTGACTATGCAGCTTTAGCGGCTATCGGCACATCTATTTATAATTTAGCAACGACTGAAGCGGATCAGAGAAGCTGGAATCTTTTACCTAAGAATGTAGATTTATTTTCCAAGAATTTAGCTGTAGGTAAATACACTTTAAAAATTAATAATAAGAGTACAACAGTCACACTACAACCACAAAAAATAACCCTTGTGTGGCTAACTAAAGAAGGCTGTTATGAACAGATTTTATTGAACCAAGTTCTCTGACTAACCCTAACTAATTAAAAATTTCTCAAATATGATTTTTAAATTAATTTTACTAAAAAGCTTATAAATATATTTGCAATCAGCAATTAGCGAGATATATTTGTAGCTATTATAGTTTCTAAAAACAGTCTAATTAATTATGAATAAATATATTGCCAACACTGTAGTCATGGTCGAACCAAAATACTTGTGCTTTAATCAAGAGACTTCGGTTAATAATGCCTTTCAAAACCAACTAGATATTTCAAATGATGAGCTACAAAATAGAGTTATACATGAGTTTGAAAATATGGTTGCGAAGATTCGTGCTAATGGTATCGAGGTTATTGTTTTAGAATCGAAACCAAATACTCCTGATGCGGTCTTTCCAAATAACTGGTTTTCAACTCATCTAATAGATAATCAACCATATGTTTTTATATATCCAATGTATACACAAAATCGTCGTAATGAAGTTCAAGTCGATAAATTGTTAGAGCAACTTAATAAACTTACAACAACTAACTACAAGGTTATAGATTTGCGTGGTGATTATTCAAAAGCTCTTGAAGGAACAGGAGTTTTTATATTTGATCATGAGTTTAAAACTGCTTATATGTCATTATCTCCAAGAGCAGATGCTCAATTAGCACAACAAGTTTGTGATAAGATAGGATATAAATTAGTTACATTTACAAGTTATGATAAAAAAGGTCCTATTTATCATACGAATGTGATGTTAAGTATAGGTGAGCATTTAGCTATAGTTTGTCTTGAGTCAATAAAGTCAGCTATAGAAAGAGAACTAGTTATAAAAACTCTGCAACAGTCAAATAAACAAATAATAGATATATCTTTAGAACAAATGTACCAAATGTGTGGCAATGTTTTGGAGGTCAAAAATAAAGCTGATAAAAGCTTCTTAATACTTTCGCAAACTGCATATAACGGTTTTTCTCAAAGTCAATTAGCATTGATTAGTAAGTATGCAACTCCTATAGCTTGTGATATTACAAATATTGAAGTTGTTGGTGGGGGTAGTGCTAGATGTATGTTGGCGGAAGTTTTTTTATAGCTAGACTAGTGATATAATTTTATAGTGAGCTATTTTATCAACGTATTTAATCTATAATATACTTTACATAGTATAATGTTTTGGTTGTTATTTTTATAGTAATACGATACTGGAAATTGATTTTAATGATATTTTAGCTACTGTTATTATTTTATTATTAATAAAACTATCATTTAGATATAGGTATTTGCAAGTATCATATATCTAAATTACAATGACATAATTTAAGAATTAATGAAGGGGGTAATATGAGAATTTTATCAGTCCAAGATATGGCAAAAATAGTGCAGAAGCATGGTTTTAATAATTTTATAACAGATCTTGTTGAGTAAAACAAGACTTTATTCGTGGAGTGAATTTGATAAATCGCCACGATATGCAGCACATGTACCAGGTGGTGTGTTAGAACTTATGCCGACAGCAGATAAGGAACTATTTACCTATAAGTATGTAAATGGTCATCCAGGAAATCCAAAATATGGTAAACAAACAGTAATTGCTACAGGTCAGTTAAGTGAAATTAAGCATGGTTATCCGTTATTAATATCTGAGATGACCATTCTTACTGCATTAAGAACAGCTGCTGCAACTATTTTAGCAACTGATTATCTAGCGCGTAAAGACAGTAAAACTATGGCATTAATAGGTACAGGTGCCCAAAGCGAATTTCAGACTTTAGCACATAAGTTAATTAGACCTATACAGACAGTTAGATATTTTGATACAGATCCACAAGCTATGAAAAAATATGCTAACAATATGAAAGATGTCGATCTTGAGTTTATAGCTTGTGATAGTGCTAAAGAGGCTTGTGAGGGTGCTGATATTATTGTTGTATGTACTGCTTGTAAGCTTCACGCAATTGTTATTGAAAATGACTGGATCAAAGAAGGTGTTCATATCAGTGGCTTAGGAGGTGATTGCCCTGGTAAAACCGAGCTTGATATGGATATTCTTTTTAGAGGTAAGGTTGTAGTTGAGTATAAAGAGCAGTCAATGATTGAGGGCGAAATTCAAAATTTATCTCCACAACAAGTAGAACAGGTACTTCATGCAGAGGTTTGGGAAATCTTAACAGGTAACAAGAAGGGTTGTGAGAATGATAAAGAAATCACAATTTATGATTCAGTTGGTTTTGCAATTGAAGATTTCTCAGCTTTACGTTTAACTTTAGATCTGGCTGAAAAATATGATATTGGCAGTCAGATGGATATGGTTCCACCGATAAAAGATCCTAAAAACTTATTTTCAGTTCTTTAATCTATATTTATTATTTTATTATCAGCTTATATAAGTTTATAATTTCTATTATTTACTAGTAAATTTTACTATGAGTTTTGATAACCTGCTTCTAATGACAGATAGTTATAAGCATTCACATCGGTATCAATATCCTAGAGATACTCATTATCTACATTTTTATCTAGAAAGTCGTGGTACAGCAAATAAAGATTTGGGTAATTATACTAAATTTTTTGGTTTGCAATATTATGTAAAAAAATATTTATCTCAACCAATAACTCAACAAATGATAGATGATGCAGAAAAAATTTTATTAGCTCATGGTTTACCATTTTATCGTAGTGGATTTGAGAAGATATTAAATAATTACAATGGCTATTTACCAATTAGAATTCGTGCAGTTAGAGAGGGTAGTCTAATTCCTTTACATAATGTTTTGATGACTATAGAAAGTACAGATGAAGAATTATTTTGGTTACCTGGATTTGTTGAGACTTTACTTTTAAAAGTATGGTATCCAACAACTGTAGCAACAATTAGTTTTAATATAAAACAGCTAATAAAGAGATATCTACTTGAGACAGCAGATAGTTTGGATAAATTAGATTTTATGCTTCATGATTTCGGTTATAGAGGTGTTTCGTCAGAAGAGTCAGCTGGGATTGGTGGCGCGGCACACCTAACTAATTTCCTAGGAACAGATACATTAGCAGCATTACATGTTTGCAAAGAATTCTATGCTGAAGATATGGCTGGATTTTCAATCCCTGCAAGTGAGCATTCAACTATGACAAGCTGGGGTGTCGGCACTGAGTGTGAGCGTGAGGCTTTTGAAAATATGATAGCACAATTTGGTGATAGTAGTGTTCTATATGCTTGTGTTTCTGATAGTTGGGATTTCAAAAAAGCAATTCAAACATGGGTTGATTTAAAAGATAGGGTTACAGCTAAAAAAGCAAATTTAGTTATCCGCCCTGATTCTGGAGATGCGGTTGATAATATACTATATGCATTGTATGAATTAGATAAAGGTTATGGTAGTAGACTAAACTCTAAAGGATATAAAGTATTAAACAATGTTGCATTGATTCAAGGTGATAGCGTAAGTATTAGCTTGGCAAAAAAAGTCTTAGAAGCTATGAAAATACAAGGTTACTCAGCAGAGAATATCGCTTTTGGTATGGGTGGGGCGTTACTGCAAGGTAATTATGAATCGTCAATAAATAGAGATAGTTTCAAATTTGCAATCAAGTGCTCAGCGATTATGCGTGGTAATACTCTAATAGGTGTCAAAAAAGAACCTATTACAGACCTAGCAAAAAAATCAAAACAAGGACGCCTTGATTTAATAAAAGATGCTAAGGGGAATTATAAAACTATAGTTCTTGATGATAGTTATGCTCTTGGCGAATATCATCCTGAGTCACAACTACAAACATATTATGATAATGGTGAAATTAAATTTGAGCAGAGTTTAGCACAGATACGTAATTACACTAATTAAAGTTAATTATACAATTATGTTTGCTTTTATCTCTTGGTATGTATAAAGTTAAGTTATAAATCAAAAATTGCTAGGAGCATTTAAATGTTAGAACGTCATCCATTAGTCAAAGAATTTCCTGAGTTAAGAGAACAACTACATGCTATTAAAGAAGATCATTATATCAGTAATCAAATGAAGAAATATGAAGATCTAGATAAAAAAATATATAGTCTTGAAAGTACAGGAATGTTCGAAGACTCACAACTTGAAGATCTTAAGAAACAAAGATTAGAAATTAAAGATATGCTTTATAAAGCACTAAAAAGCTAATTTAAAAAACCTACCCTAATAAAATCTCTAACAAATAGTTTATTCTTTAATATTGTGATAAAACTTTAACTTTATTTATGTATCTTTATAGTTATGAGTTTGTTACTTAGCTGTTGAGTATTTAATTTAAATTCTGTAGAGAGGATCTAATGTTAGTAACGAAATACCAAAAAATTGTTATAAGCCTAATTATATTGACAGGTGTTTGCTCTGGGTTTGATATAGGTGTGATTTCTGGTACATTGCCAGTTATAAAAGATGAACTATCGCTTAATCTTACACAATTATCTGAGATAGCAGGTATTGTATTTTTTGGTGCGTTAATATCGAAACTTATATCAGGACCTTTAATGGATTTTTTAAGTAGAAAAAATGTTTTGGCATTTGGAGCATTCTTATTTACAGTATCTATGGTCTTAATGATGTTCTCAAATACCTATACAACATTGATGTTATCAAGGCTTCTACAAGGAATATCAATTGGATTTTTATTAACAGTAATTCCAGTTTATATCTCAGAAACTAGCGTAGCTAAGTTTCGTGGTAGAGCAATGGGGATATTTCAATTATCTCTAGTTTCTGGAATTTTCTTGGCTAATTTCTTTGCTAGTCTATTAGTGGTTAGCTTTGGTTGGCGATTAATATTTGCATGCGCTATTCCTTTTTCAATTTTACTTTTTATCATTAGCTTAATAGCGCCATTTTCATCATCTTGGTTGATATTAAAAGGTAAACATCAACAGGCTTTGTTGAATTTATCAAAATTGTTATCAAACAAAAGTACTATTTATCTGTAATACTGATTAGTCTAATGGCGGTTTTAAATGGCTTTGTTGGTATTAATGTTTTTATAAGTTATGGTCCAACTATGTTTGGGCAACTTAGTAGCTGCAGCAGTTGTGATGCAACTTATTATGGTTCAGCGATGACATTAGTTAATCTCGTAGCTACTGTATTTGGATTATTCCTTGTTGATGTTATTGGTAGGGGAAAGCTAATTATAGGCGGATTGTTAATTTCTTTTATATCAATATTTACTATGATTCTTTGTATAACAGCAGGTTATAACAATTTAGGTTTAGTAATGTTGATTATTGTTGTATTTGGAGGTGCTGTAGGTCCTGGAGTGTGTATTTGGTTGGTTTTATCAGAAGTTTTACCTGTGCATATACGTGGTATTGGGATATCTATAGCTCTTGTTTCAAAAGCGCTAATAGAAAGTATGTTTATTTCAAGGTTTTTGGATCTTACTTATAATTATGGCTATGCTCCAGTATTATATTTTATGGGAGCTTGTATCGTTGTATTTATTATTATTGTGTATAAATTTTTACCAGAAATGACAAATAAAGAACTTATTTAAGATGTGCTACTAAATCGTCAAGTTTATAATTTGCGATATCTTTTTGTTTAGCATGATGCTCTTCTAAAAGGGCAAAATCAGCATCAGCATAAGCACATAGATCGCCTTTTTCATTGAAGATATCAACTTTAATCCAGACGGTAGTACGACCTTTACGAATTACAGTTGTTTTGAATATATGCTCTACTTTACTATAGGTTGGCTTTAGGTATTTAATATTTAAGTTGCGGGTCATACAAAATGACTTACTAATGCTCAAAACATGCTTACCAAGAATATCATCACATATAAGTGCAATAATACCACCATGAATAACATTATCCCAACCAACATGATTTGGTAGACATTTGAACTTTGTATACATATGCTCACCAATATGATACAGAGGTAGCTTCACTCCAAGAGGATTCTTGGCTATGTCACTGAAGCAAGTAAAATTCCATGGGAAATCAATTGGTTTATAATCATCTAAATTTATCATTTTAGTTTAGCCTATTGGGTATTTAGTTACTTTTTATATTAATGTTCAGAATTATTAGCTACTAACAAGCTTCAATAATACCAGCTGCACCCATACCAGTACCAATACACATCGTAATCATAGCATATTTTTTACTAGTGCGTTGTAGTCCATGTAGTGCTTTGACTGTTAGTATAGTTCCTGTTGCACCAAGTGGATGCCCTAAGGCAATAGCACCACCACAAGGATTAACTTTATTTTTATCAAGTTTCAAATCATTAATCACAGCGAGTGATTGAGCCGCAAAAGCTTCATTTAACTCTATCCAGTCAATATCATCGATATTTAAACCAGTTTGCCTAAGCACTTTGGGTATAGCTTTGATTGGGCCAATACCCATAATGCGTGGATCAACACCAGCTACAGCAAATCCTAGAAACTTACCTAAAGGTTTTAGGTTGTGCTCTTTTAGGTATTTTTCACTAACTAAAATCACAGCTGCAGCACCGTCTGATACTTGTGAACTATTACCAGCAGTCACAGATCCACCATTAGCAAAAGCAGGTTTTAGTTTAGCTAATGCCTCTAGTGAGGTATCTTTTCGAGCCCCTTCATCTTCAGTTATGGTTTGTTTATGAATAATGATCTCTCCAGTTGCTTCATCTGGTTTGTTGTGATCAACATCTATAGGCAGTATTTCATCTTTGAAATAACCACTCTCGATAGCATGGATAGCCTTTTGATGACTTTCAAGAGCAAAAGCATCTTGATCTTGTCGTGACACATTCCAATCTTTAGCAACCATCTCAGCTGTGATACCCATACCATAAGCTATGGCAACATTTTCATCCTTAGCAAAGATTTCTTTACTAAAAGACATCTTGTTACCACCAAAAGGAATCATACTCATACTTTCAACACCAGCACCGATAGCAACATCGATATTACCTTGAGCAATTTCATTTGCTGCAATAGCAATTGACTGTAGTCCAGAGCTACAGTAACGATTGATCGTAAAAGCAGGAACACTATTAGGTAGTCCAGCCAAAAGAGATGATATTCTTGCAACATTTAAGCCTTGTTCAGCTTCAGGCATAGCACAGCCGACGACTATATCTTCTATATCGTTAGGATTAATATTAGCTTCAGCGACAGTTCTTCTAAGTACATCTGCTAGTAACTCATCAGGACGTTTTTTTGCAAAGCCACCTTTTTTACCTTTTGTAACAGCAGAGCGTTTTGCAGCGACTATATATACATTTTCACTCATATCAATTACTCCTTAATTTCTTAGTGGTTTGCCAGTTTCTAGCATATATTTCATTCTAGCTTCTGTTTTCTCAGATATCGCAAGTTCTTTGAAGTTTATCAGCTCTCTTTCGAGTAGCCAATCTTCAGAAACTTCAGTATCTTTTTCTATCTGACCACCACACATAGTATCTGCTAAATTTACTGCAATCTTATAATCATGTTCAGATATCTGATTACCATCGCGCATATTTACTAGTAAGGCTTTAATTGTAGCAATACCAGTTTCACCAAATACTGGGACTTTTTGTTTCAGAGGTGGTTGATAACCAGCTAGAGCCATAAGTTGAGCTTTCTTAATTGCTACAAGTAGGATCTCTTTAGTATTCATTACTACTATATCATCATCACGCAAAAAGCCCATTTCTTTGGCTTCATAAGCACTTTTAGCCACTTGTGCAAGAGCAAGGTTCTTATAGCGACGCTCAAAGTCTTTCCAGTGATCTTGAGCTTGAGATGCTCTAACTGCCATTTCTTTTGAGCCGCCCCAACCAGGGATAATTCCTACAGCAGCTTCAACAAGGCCAATATAGCTTTCATACGCAGCAACAGCAGCATCACTATGTAAGATTGTTTCACAGCCACCACCAAAAGCAAAGCCTTTGACAGCTGCAACAACAGGTATTTTGCTATAGCGTAATTTTTTACTGATAATGCTATGACCTTTACGGATTACCTCTTCGATAGCTGCTTCGCCGTTCATTGCAAATTTGATACCAAATTCCTCTAAGTTGGCACCTACCGAAAATACATCTTGCTCTTGCCAAATAACAAGACCATCAAGCTTTTCTTCAGCATAGTTGATAGACTCAGATATACCATCTAAAACATCATCACCAATAGCACACATCTTACTCTTAAATGAGAGTATTCCGATATTGCTATAGTCATCAATCTGCCATAGTTTGACACCATCATTTTCATAAAGTGTTTGTGTCGCTAAAGTGCTAGTATGTTCAACTATATTATCAGCGAATAGTTGACGTTTATAAACATCTAGGCTATCACGAGATATTAGCTCTTTATCCTTATAGCTAAACTCTTTATTATTTTGATAAACACTGATATCAAGAGTATCAATCCAGCTAGGTAGAGTATTTGTTGATAATGCTTTACCAGTTGAAATATCGTCTTTTAGCCAGCTAGCTACTTTATGCCACCCAGCAAGTTGCCATATCTCGAAAATACCTTGTTTCCAACCAAATCCCCAACGAATTGCTAAATCCATGTCTTTAGGGAAATTTGAGATATCTCCAACTAGATGAGCAGCATATAAGAACATCTCTCTAAAAGTTGCCCATAAGAATTGAGCTTGATGATTATCGCTATTACGCAGACCTTCCAGTTTTTTGCTCCAATCTCTCTCAGCTAGTATATCTAAGATTTCTTTATCAGCTTTTTTATCAGCAGGGCGATATTCATTAGTACCTAAGTCAAGTACTTTGATACCATCAGATGCTTTGATATATAAGCCTTTTTTAGTCTTTTGACCAAGTGAACCATTATTGATTAGATTCTGAATCCAGTTGGGTGTGTTGTATAGCTTTTGCCAACCATCTTCGAGATTATCTTTCATAGTTTCAACAACATGAGATAACACATCTAAACCAACCAAATCAGCAGTTCTATAAGTAGCACTTTTTGCACGACCTAGTTTTTTGCCTGTAAGTTCATCAACAACTTCTAAAGGAATATTCATCTGCTCTGTATAGTAACAAGTTACTAGCATTGAAAAGACACCTAATCTATTAGCGATAAAATTTGGTGTATCTTTTGCGCGAATTATACTTTTACCAAGTTTTTCAACTAAGAATGTTTCTAGTTTATCCAAAATTTCAGAATTAGTATCTGCATGAGGGATTAGCTCAACTAAAGGCATATAGCGCGGTGGGTTAAAAAAGTGTACACCACAGAAATTAACTTTGAGATTCTCTGGTAATACTTGTGCTAGTTTTGTGATACTCAAGCCAGAAGTATTTGATGCTAAAATTGCATTTTCTTTGATATGACTAGAGATTTTTGTGTAGAGGCTTTCTTTGATATCTATACGTTCGGCTACTGCTTCTATGATTAAATCACAGTCTGCTAGAAGCTCAAGATTATCTTCATAATTTGCTGGAGTAATGTATTTTATTGAATCTTTTGAACCAAAAGGGGCAGGATTAAGTTTGGTGAGCTTGGCTAGAGAATCTTCAATAATAACATTAGCACTACCTTGTTGGGATTTTAAATCAAATAAAACAACAAGGAATTTAGCATTTGCAAAGTGAGCAGCAATTTGTGCTCCCATAGTTCCAGCACCAAGAACTGCAATTTTATCAATAGCTTTACGCTGTGATTTACTTTCTACAGGTTCTAATTTACTTGCGATAGTGCTACTAGGACTATCATTATCACTTTCTCCCGCCGGAAGATACTCCTCGCCAAAAACCCTTAGATAACCACGCATAGCATCTTCTTTTGACATGCCTTTAATCGCATCCCAAGCCATCCACTTAGCGCGTTCAACCATTTTCAAAGCAGAAGGTTTTTTTGTATTATTATCACCTTCTTTTACTTGTTTATAAAAAGCGTAAAGTTTTAGCTTTTGGCTATTATCAGGTTTGAAATCAATAGTCGCATCACGAACGGCTATCAGCATTTCTTCAAACTTTTTCTCTAACTCTGTCATATTTGTCCTCCCGATGTTAATATATCCATCGTTTTTTAGATTCCGTTATTTAGGCGGAATGACATTAGTAAACTACTTGTCGGTATCTTTTTGCCATTCTAGATGAGCATTTTTAGGCCCTAGAGCATAATCATCAAACTCATCAGTTTGGATTATATTATTGACCTTTGTAAGCATCTCATGAGCAATATTTGCCTCTTGTTGTGTGATTATTTTATTCTCTAGGGCTATGTCTATAGAGTTTTGCCAGCTTGCTTTTGGTAGCTTAGCAGTTTTTATAGCATCAATAATTTTTTTTCTTGATAGGTTGAGTAGTCAATGATGCAAGATAAGCATTTTCAACTCTACCAATAGGATCATTATCGTCATTAGGTATGTAGCATTTATCTTTCATCCATTGTCTAGTATCACTATTACTGACTAATGAATTACAGATTTGTGCTTCAAGCTTGTCAGATGGTCTTCTGAATTTTTTACCATAAGGAAAAACAAAAAGCTTCATCTTGGTAGCAAATATTCTATTTGGGAAATTTCTAAATAAGTCTAACATCGCTTGTTGAGCTTGGTACAGACAGTGCTGAATACTCCAATCAACATAGATATCATCACTTTGAGGTTCGCCTGTGTCCTTATAGTATTTCAATACAGCTACAGCCATATACAGATAACTCATTATATCTCCCAAACGGGCAGATAATCTTTCTTTACGTTTTAGACCAGCACCTAAAACTGTTATTGAAATATCATTCACATACGAATAAGCAGTACTCATATGTGAGATATAGCGATAGTAACGTTTAAATTTAGAAGGGTAGCTAGGAGCAGTGAAACCACCACTTAAACCATACCAAAGAGTACGCGAGCCATTCAAAGCCATATATTTAAAATGACTTTTGAAATTAGTTGTAAATTGTTCTTCATCATCATTCATTAGGCTTTCTATCTCGTTACGAATATATGGATGGCACTTCATCGCACCTTGACCAAAGATCATTAGATTTCGTGTCATGATATTGGCACCCTCAACAGTTATACCAATCGGTGTCGCCATATATGGAATAGCTAGATAGTTATTTGGTCCCATAATGATTGCTCGACCACCATGGATATCCATAGCATTGTTGATAGTTGTACGCCCCATCTCGGTTAGGTGATATTTTGCAATCGCAGATGATACAGATGGTCGCAGACCACTATCAACAGCAGCAACCGTGAATTGACGAGTAGCATTAGCAATATATGCAAGTCCTGCAGTTTGAGCTAGTTTTTCTTGGACTCCTTCAAATTGTGCGATTGGAACTTTGAATTGTTCACGCACACTTGCATATGCTGCGGTCATTACAGCTGACATTAGTGTGTTAGCTGTACCACACGCTGGTAGTGAAATAGCTCTACCTATAGATAGACACTCAACTAGCATCCGCCAACCTTCGCCAGCCATTTTTTGTCCGCCAATTATCCAATCAATTGGGATAAATACATCTTTCGCTTTGATATAGCCATTCATAAATGTTTGCCCTAGTGGAAAGCCACGTTTGCCGATTTCTAAGCCTTTATGGTTATATGGTAGCAGTGCGCATGTTATGCCTTCTTTACCTGTATCACCGAGTAGATTATCAGGATCTTGTAGTTGAAAAGCTAGACCAACTAGGGTGGCTATAGGAGCTAATGTGATATAGCGTTTATTAATATTTTTTAGTTTTATCCCTAGAGTTTTTTTACCATTGAACTCTTCATGGCAGACAACACCATAGTCAGGTAATGAAGTCGCATCAGACCCAGCTGTTGGTCCTGTTAAAGCAAAACATGGTATCTCTTGGCCAGAGGCTAATCTTGGTAGATAGTGATCTTTTTGCTCATCTGTACCATAATGAACTAGAAGCTCTCCTGGTCCAAGTGAGTTAGGTACCATCACAGTAATTGCTGCAGTGACACTCTTGGTTGCTAATTTCATCACTATTTCTGAGTGCGCTGCTGCTGAGAAACCTTTACCACCGTACTCTTTACCGATTACTAGCCCTAAAAAGCCTTTGTTACGGATAAAATCCCAAGCTTCGACACTTAAATCTTTTTCTTGATAATTAATCTTCCAATCATCAATTAGTTTACATAGCTCGGTTGTTTCATTTGCTAAAAAAGACTTTTCTTCAGCTGTTAGTTCAAACTTTTTCAAACTATGCAGTTTATTAAAGTCAGGTTTACCTTGGAATATATCTTGTTCAAACCAGTTATTGCCAGCATTAAGAGCTGTTTGTTCTGTTTGCGAAATTGCCGGCGTGGCTTTTTTGGCTATTTTATAAATTTTATTGAACATCTTTAGCTCCTTAAGCAGCAAGCTGTTTAATTATCTGTTATTCATACTTTTCAGCATATTCTTTTTGTAATGCATTTACATCTATTTTTCCAACGGTATTTTTAGGTAACTCGTCTGTAAAAATTATTTTTCTAGGTAGTTTATAATGAGCTAGTTTAGTTTCACAGTACTTAAAAATTTCTTTTTCGGTTAGTTTTTTGTCATTTTTTAATACGACAAAAGCAACTGGCATTTCTCCTGTTTCATTAGAATGTCCTTTAATAACAGCTGCATCCTCAATCTCTTCTCTTTCGGTTAATACTAGTTCAACCTCTTTTGGAAAGACATTGAAACCTGATACGATAATCATATGCTTAATGCGTCCTGATATTACTAAACGACCTTGTGCATCAAGGTAGCCCATATCCCCAGTCTTAAGCCAGCCATCATCTGTGAAGTGTTCTTTGTTTATCTCAGGCAAGCTCCAGAATCCAGGTGATTTTTGTGGCCCAGCTACCCATATTTCACCTGTTTCGCCTTGTGGTAGCTCATTACCTTTATCATCATAAATTTTGACATCAGTATTTGGTAATGGGAATCCAACGCTACCATTAAAATCTGAATCCTCAAGAGAATTAACTGTAACTACAGGAGACATCTCGGATAGACCATAACCTTCTTTAATGTTAACTCCAGTAACTTTTTTCCATTCGTTAGCTACAGCTTCAGAAGTTGACATTCCACCACTTATCGAGAGTTTAAAATTGCTAAAATTACTTTTTCTAAATTTTTTATTGTTTAATAATGCGATATAAAGTGTATTTACAGCGAATATTGTTGAGAAGTTGCTTTTCCTCATTTCGGCGACTAAGCTCTTGATATCTTTAGGATTAGGTATCAGTATTTGAAACGCGCCAAAGCAGTAAAAAAGAAATAAGTTAGCAGTTAAACTAAATATATGATATATCGGTAGGGCAGTTAAGACAATTTGTTCACTAAGCTCGATATCAAAGCCCTCTGTCCATGCTTTTATTTGATAGATATTTGCTACAATGTTTTTATGTAATAGTATCGTACCCTTAGGTGTACCTGTTGTACCGCTAGAGTACTGTAGAGCTGCGATATCATCCGGTTTTAATCCAATACTTGAGTAGTCTGGGGTGTGGCTGGACTCTATAGCATCTGTAAAGCTATCAAACTTATCTTTTGAGTATTTATCCTTCATGCCTTTGATATATTTTACTACAAAAGAGATTATCTGTTTTTTTGGCATTGGGTATAAATCTGCAATACCTGTAACCATCTTATATTTTAGATCTTTACATTCATCAGCTATAGCCTCGACGTTGTGAGCAAGTCCTGATAGCACAATTACTCCTTTAGCTTTTGAATCTTATAAAATTCCTTTGACTTCTCTGCTTGTATAGAGTGGATTTATATTTACGAAAACACAACCAAGTTTAACTAGGGCAAAAATGATGATAGGGAATTGTAGCAGGTTGGGTAACATAATGGCAATATGATCACCTTTTCGTAATTTCCACTTATTTTGAAGGAACCCTGCAAATTTATCAGCATAACTATCAATCTCACTAAAATTTAGTTTTTCGCCGTGACAACTAAGAGCTTTCTTATTGGCAAAAGTTTTAGTAGCTTCTTCAAGCATATCTTTTAGAGTAATATCGGAAATATCTATATTTAAAGGGACTTTTTTGGGATAGTTTTTTGTCCATGGTTTAGTGATCATAAAGACCTCCTGAAGCTTTTAGATTAGTTGTTAATGTTATTTTTATTCTTGCTAAGCCTCCGAATATTTTATTTAAAACTAACTTCATAACCTAGTAAACATTATATAGTATTTATGTATATTGATACATTAAATAAACTTAATTGGATTATTTTTATGACTTCTACACCAATGTAATTTATAATTGTAGCTATTCTAAGAATATTATTAATGTTATGAAGTTTTATCATAATCCAAAATGTTCAAAATCACGCCAAGCTAAGCAGATTCTAGATCAAAATAATATTGATTATGAAATACACTTATATTTAGATAAACCTTTATCAAAAGATCAGGTTATAGTACTGCTTCAAAAGCTTAAGCTCTCGATAAGAGATATAATTCGTACCAAAGAAAATATTTGGAAAGAAAACTTTAGTGATAAAGAGTTTACAGAGGCTGAGCTTATAGAGATTGTCGTAGCTAATCCTGGATTGTTAGAGCGACCAATAATTGAGAATGGCGATTTTGCAGTAGTTGCAAGGTCTGATGAGAAAATACAACAGATATTAAATACCTACTAGTTTTATGTTAGTATTTGAACAGTGAAATTCTATCTACAGGAGATTTTTATGCATAAAATATTTTATACATTTACAGATGAAGCACCAGCATTGGCAACAGGATCATTTTTACCAATAGTTGAGAGCTTTACTAAAGTTGCAGATATAGAGTTAGAAACGAAAGATATTTCTCTATCAGCGCGGATATTGGCTAACTTTAATGATTACCTTACTGCAGAGCAAAAGTGTTCTGATGATTTAGCGATACTTGGAGAGCTTGCAAAAACTCCAGATGCTAATATTATAAAACTTCCAAATATTAGTGCATCAATTCCTCAGCTTACAGCAGCTATTAAAGAACTTCAGTCAAAGGGTTATAAAATACCTGATTATCCATATGAGCCAAAAGATGATAAAGAGCAAGAAATTAAAGCACGCTATGCAAAAGTTTTAGGGAGTGCCGTAAACCCTGTTTTAAGAGAAGGTAACTCTGATCGTAGAGTTGCTGATGCTGTTAAGAAGTACGCCGAGAAACATCCACATTCTATGGGTGAATGGACAAAAGACTCTAAATCTCATGTGGCAAGTATGAGTGCTGATGACTTTTATGCTAATGAGAAATCTTATATTGTACCAAAAGCAACTAAGGTTAAAATAGTCCATATAGATACAAAAGGCACTCAAACTGTGCTTAAAGATAATCTTGCGCTAGAAGAAAAAGAAATTATTGATGCTACTAAGATATCTATAAAAGCTTTAAGAGAATTCTACAAAAATGAAATAGCTAAGGCTAAAAAAGAAGGTACGCTATTATCCCTCCACCTAAAAGCTACGATGATGAAAGTTTCTGATCCAATATTGTTTGGTCATGCGGTAGAGATCTTTTTCGAAGATATTTTCAAAAAGTATGCTAAAGAGTTTAAAGAGTTAGGTGTAAATCCTCGTAATGGTTGGGGTGATGCAGTAGAGAAAATCAAGCAACTTCCACAAGAACTTCAAGATAAAATTAATGCCGATATTGAAAAAGTATTTGCAAAGCAGCCTGATATTGCGATGGTTAATTCTAACAAGGGTATTACAAACCTAAATGTTCCGAGTGATGTAATTATTGATGCTTCTATGCCTGCGGCTATTCGTTCATCTGGTAAGATGTGGAACAAAGATGGCAAACTTCAAGATATGAAAGCGATGATTCCTGATAGATGTTATGCTGGAGTGTATGCGGCAACTATCGATTTCTGTAAAGAAAATGGCGCTTTTGATGTGGCTACTATGGGTGATGTTTCTAACGTTGGTCTGATGGCGAAAAAAGCAGAAGAGTATGGTTCTCATGATAAGACATTTGAAATCCAAGCTGATGGTAAAGTTGAAGTTATTGATGCTGAAGGTAATGTAATATTTGAGCATCAAGTCGAAAAAGGCGATATTTGGCGTGCTTGTCAAACTAAAGATATCGCAGTTAAAGACTGGGTTAAACTAGTTGTTAATAGAGCTAAAATTACTCAAAATCCTGCGATTTTTTGGTTGGATTCAAAAAGAGCTCATGATAGAAACCTAATTGCTAAAGTGAATGAGTATTTAACTCATCATGATACTACTGGCTTAGATATTCAAATATTATCTCCAGTAGAAGCTACGAAATACTCTCTAAAAAGAATGAAAGAGGGTAAAAATACAATTTCTGTGACAGGTAACGTTTTAAGAGATTACTTGACAGATTTATTTCCTATTTTAGAGCTTGGTACTTCTGCTAAGATGCTTTCTATAGTTCCGCTATTAGCTGGAGGTGGATTATTTGAAACTGGGGCTGGTGGTTCTGCGCCTAAACACGTTGAGCAACTTATTGAGGAAAATCACCTAAGATGGGATTCTTTAGGTGAGTTTTTGGCTTTAGGAGCATCATTAGAAGACTTGGCTATCAAAACTAGAGATGCTAAAATCAAGGTTTTAGCTGAGACATTATCACAGGCAAACAAAGATTTCTTGGATAATGATAAATCGCCGCGTCGTAAAGTTGGTGAGCTTGATACTCGAGGAAGTCATTTCTATTTGGCTTACTATTGGGTTAAGGCTCTAGCTGAGCAAACAGGTAATGCTGAATTAAAAGCTAAATTTGAGCCAATTTATATTGAACTAAAAGCTAATAAGGATAAAATTGTCAAAGAGCTTAATGATGCTCAAGGCAAAAAAGTTGATGTTGGTGGCTACTATCATATGGATAGAGTAAAATTAGATGCAGTGATGAGGCCGAGTAAAACTTTTAATACAATTTTGGCGCAAATATAAGGAAAGAGAGACAATGGCTGAAATTAAAAATGATGAATATATAGAAATTAGTTTAATTAAAATTTTAGTTGGATTATTTAGTAATATAAAGACATTTCTTGTGGTGTTAGTGTTAGGTTGTTGTTTAACTGCGGTTGCAGCTTGGTTATTTAAACCAAGCTATAGTTATTTGCAGATGATTCAACCACCATATTATCTAAAGGGTTATTCTGCTAATAGTATTATCTCTGATAATAAATTAAATGTTATACTAAACAATATTCTCCAAGATGCTCAACAGTCACAACCTGATAACAAAATTTTAAATAATATTGATATCATAAAACCGGGTGATGATGTGGATGTAAAATCTAATAAAGATGAAAAAGCTATCTACTTTGGATTATCAACTTCAGCTAAGTTGTCGGATAAGGGTGCTATTGATAGTGTTTTTAGTGATGTTATGGAGAGGTTTTCTAATTCAAATATTGTGCAAAGACAGATTAAATTATGGAAAGATAACCTGCAACGAACTATATTGGCTAATCAACAAAATATTGACAGATATAAGCAGATTATTAAAAGTGACCAAGACTATGTAAAGCAATTATCATCTAGTAAGAATGTTGGTAGTTTACAGGGTCAAACTTTATTGGCTAGTTATATGGAGCGAATAGATAGCTATCAAAATAAAGTTTTTTCATTAGAAGATTCTCAAAAAGATTTAAAACTAACTTTAGAAAGTTTACAATCAAAAGTAGTTGGAATTGGCAATATCGTTTATGTGAAAAATTCTGAAACATCAAAGGTTAAGCTAGTGGTAATTGGTTTAGTATTATCAGTTGTTATTGCGCTAATTGTGGTTTTTTTGAAGGTTATATTTTCTAGAGCGATTACTGAATATAGAAATCTTAAACAATAAGCCTAAATTTTCTGATAATTTAAATGTCTATCCATATTGATGCTTTTCTTAATCAAATACCCACCAAGTTTCGTGGTAAATTTATATCTGTAATAAACAATAAAAATCTTCCAAACCAGCAGCTACTTGAGCAGCTACAAGTATTAGCTGAGCAAACTAAACAAAAGATCTTACCTAAAATAACCTATCCAGATCTACCTGTTGCTGAAAGAGTCGATGATATAAAAAAGCTTCTCCAAGATAATCAAGTTATAGTTGTAGCAGGTGAAACTGGCTCTGGTAAATCAACCCAGCTTCCTAAAATCTGTCTAGATTTAGGACTGGGTAAGCGTGGATTAATTGGACACACTCAACCTAGAAGACTTGCGGCTAGATCTATTGCTAGTAGAATTGCTAGTGAAATAGGTGATCAGTCAAAAGTATCTTTTAAAATTCGTTTTTCTGATCAAACATCTGAAAATACTTTAATAAAAGTAATGACCGATGGGGTATTACTGTCTGAAATCAAGAATGATAGATTTTTGTCGCAGTATGAGGTTATTATCATTGATGAGGCTCATGAAAGAAGCTTAAATATTGATTTTCTACTTGGCTGTATAAAAAAGATTTTACCATTTAGACCTGATTAAAAAGTAATTATTACTTCAGCAACCATAGATCATCAAAAATTTATAAATTTTTTTCAAAATGCTAAAGATATTATAATTAGTGGTAGAACATATCCTGTTGAAATTCGCTATCAAAATGATGAAGATTTTGATGAGTTCTCATTACAAGAAAGAATATTATATGCTCTTGATGAGCTTGGTCGAGGAGATGTTTTAGTTTTTTTACCAACCGAAAGAGATATTCATGAAACATTAGCATATTTGAACAAGCAAAATCTTAGATTTACAGAAGTTTTACCTTTATTTTCAAGGTTATCAAATAAGGATCAAAATAAAATTTTTAACCCTGAAGGTTCTGTGCGTAGAGTTATTTTAGCGACAAATGTTGCGGAAACATCTTTGACAGTACCACGTATAAAGTATGTTATAGATTCAGGTCTGGCGCGAATAAGTAGATACAGTTATCGTACTAAGGTGCAACGCCTACCAATAGAAAAAATCTCTCAAGCAAGCGCCAATCAAAGAGCAGGTCGCTGTGGTAGGTTATCTGCTGGTATCTGTATACGCCTTTATAGTGAGGAAGACTTTAATAATCGTAAAGAGTACACGGAGCCTGAAATTTTACGTACTAATTTGGCATCGGTTATTTTACAGATGTTATTTATGAAATTAGGAAGTATTCAAGATTTTCGATTTATTGATGCTCCTGATGCAAGGTTTGTAAAAGATGGTTTTAAACTTTTATTTGAGTTACAAGCTATTTCAGAACTTAATTATTCAAAGCCTAAAATTACTGATGATGGGATGAAAATGGCAGTTATGCCATTAGATCCTAAGTTGGCAAAAATAGTTATTGAGGGTTACAGACAAAAGACTCTTAGAGAAATAGTTTCGATTGTTAGTTTCTTGAGTGTACAAGATCCTAGAGAAAGACCTTTGAACCTCCAGCAAAAGGCAGATGAAAAACACTCAGTAGATAAAGATAAATCTTCTGATTTTGTTGCAATATTGAATTTGGCAAATAGACTAAATTCTGATTTAAAGGGTTTATCAAATAGAGAAAAAAAAGAATATTTCAAAAAGAACTTTATTTCGCCAGTTAGATTTAACGAATGGAATGATATTTATCGACAAATTATTGAGGTCATTCATGGATTTGGTTGGAAGCTAAATAGTCAACTTGTAATAAAAAAAGATAGTGGTCATTCCGGACTTGATCCAGAATCTTTTGAGCATATAGGCAAAAGCCATGATAATGAGATTTTGAAACAAGTTCATAATGATAGGCAGATTTTAACAAATAGTTCAAATATTAAAATTAATCGTCATTCCCACGAAAGTGCGAATCTCATAGCTAATGATCAAAATTTAAAAGATACCCGTCTGCACGTGTATGACAATGGTAGCGCCATGATAAACTATGAAAACCTACATAAAGCCATAGCCAGTGGGTTTCTTAGTAATATTGGTTATAACTATGAAAATGCAGAGTATCTAGGAGCTAGAGGACTTAAGTTTTTTATCTTTCCTGGATCTTCACAGTTTAAGGCAAAGCCAAAGTGGTTACTTTCATCCGAAATAGTTGAAACTACTAAAACATATGCTCGAAATGTTGCAAAGATTGAGCCTGAGTGGTTAGAGAGTTTGGCAAGCCACCTTGTCAAAAAACACTATGATGAGCCTGTGTGGAGTAAAAAACGTAGAGCTGTAATAGTAAATGAAAGGGTAACATTGTACGGCTTAGAGATAGTTTCAAAAAGAGTAGTGCAATACTCAAAGATAAATCCTCGAGAGGCTCGAGAGATTTTTATTCGAGAAGCTTTAGTAAAGGGTGATTTTGACTCTAAAACATATTTTTATCAACAAAATCTCAAGCTTATAAATCAAGTTGAAGATCTTGAAAATAAATCACGTCGAAAAGATATCTTGGTAGATGAGCAGACGATGTTTGAGCATTATGATGCTTTTATTCCGGATGAGGTTTGTGATGGCGCAACATTTGATAAATGGCTAAAAACAGTTAGAAAAGCTCAACAACAAAAGTTTATTTTTGGCTTAGAAAGCTTAATGCAACATGGTGCTAAAGAGATTACGCAACAAAAGTTTCCAGATGTTTTAACTATTGGAGATATGCACTTACCATTAGAATACAACTTTGATCCACTAGATGAGCGAGATGGTGCAACTGTTATAGTACCGATAGTTTTTATCAATAACATTAGTTCCGCAGTGTTAGAGTGGGGGGTGTATGGTTTCTTGTATGATAAGATCGTTGCTTTATTGCGAGCATTGCCGAAAAATATCCGTAAAAACTGTGTACCGGTGCCAACTTATGCTCAAGCTATATTTGAGTCGCTAGATTTTGATAAAGATAGATATACTCCTTTAAAATCTGTCATTGCTAAACATATTACGCGTATTGTTGGATTCGTAGTTGATGAGACAGTATGGCAGAATGAAGAGTTAGAGAAATATTTAGTTTTAAATATAAAAGTTGTTGATGAGCATGGTAAAACACTTGCGCTGGGTAAAGATATCAATACTTTAAAACAAAAGCTCAAAAACCTAGTTAATAAACCTAAGCAAGCAGTCGATGAGAAAATTTATTATGATTGGGCTTTTGCTGATATTGCTTTGACCAATCAAATTAAAGAGTACGGTATAGTAGTCAAAGTATACAATTGTCTTGAGGAATATAAAGGTGGTGTGAAACTGTCATATAAAGCAACTTTAGCAGAAGCACAGTCTTGTATGAAAAGGGCTTTGAAGAGACTTATTAAGATACGTCTACAAAATCAATTATCGCAAAAAATCAAAAATAATGATTTAACAAGTCTATCAATGTCGTTAAAACTTAGTGATTCAAAAGATAATGTGGTTGATAAAGCTATAGATTTAAGCTTTTTTGATGATGTCATTTCGTCAGACTTGTCTACTGAATTTAAGAAACAAAATAGTAGTCGTAATTACTACGAAAATGGGAATCTCACAGTTAATCTTAGAAACCAAAGAGATAATCGTTTTGACAGGCATGACAACAAATCTGTCATTACTGACTGTGATCAGGAATCTTCTATACTTAAGCATGATAGTAAAAGTAGTGAGACCATGTTCTCCGACTATGCTCAGCAATCGGTTCAGGATGATAGTAATGTAAATTTAGCCGGTTTACCATACACCAAAAGTGATTTTGAGCAGTTTTTTAAAGCTGGTATAAGTAGTTTTGTAGCTAATAAAACTAAGGTTGAACTACTATTTACAGAGATACTCAGAGCAAAAGAGTAACTTGATAAGAAGCTCAATATTAAGAAAATCCCACTTAATTTTATCGAACTTTTTACAGCTGTTAGAAATGAGCTAAATGAGCTTTTTACTGACAATTATTTATCACAACCTATGATTTACTTGCAGCGATATAAGTATTATATTCAAGCTTTAGAAAACCGATTAGATAAGGCAAAACTAAATCTGCAAAGAGATAGGAACTATCAATTAGAGGCTGATGAGCTTAAAGCTAAACTAGCTAAAAAGCTTGTTACTAAACATCTTAGCACTGGCGATGAAGAAGTAACCAAAATTCGCTTTCTGATAAAAGAGTTATGGATATCTTGGTATTTACAAAATATAAAAACTAGTGAATCAGTTTCGGTTAAGAAGATTCTAGTTTATATTAACCAGATATAGTTAAGAATTTAGATTCTGTGCATAGAGATTTTAATATTTATTTTATAGAGGGATACCGCTCTATATGATGATTTCTTTTTAAGGCTATAATCATTAACGAATTTACTATTCGTAATAAAAACTACTTTCAAGGTATTATTTTTTAGTTGTTTTTTCAAAGAATACTTGTATATACAATCAAACATATAAAGCTAACGTTCTCTATTTACATTATGTGTAAATCACAAATGCAATAAATAGTCATAATTTATTATATTTTTTGCCTTATTGAAGATGATTAAATACTTGAATAGAAAAAATCTTTTTATATGATAATTAATCTTAATAACTGTTTGATATGTAATACTTTTAGCTTTCATGTGTTAGTGGTTTAGCTATTTTTAATCTAGGTTCTGTGCACAAAAAACTTAAATTATATTGAAAATAGCTAAACCGCTGTTATTTAAGATTTGAAAAGCAATAAATATCAATGGTTTAGCAAATGAATTATCATATAAAAGAAGTATTCTGGTCAATTATTTTATCATTCTTAAAATCACAAAAAGGTATACATACCAATGATGAAGCCAAATTAAGATTGTTTATTGAAGCTGTATTTTATGTGTTACGTACAGGCTGTCAATGGAGAATGTTACCATTTTATTATGGTAAATATAGATCAATACATAAGCGTTTTAAAGATTGATGTGATAAAGATATATTTTCTAGATTATTTAAATCAGTACAAAACCCTGATTTACAAGAAGTCATGCTTGATTCAACAATAGCAAGAGCACATGCTTGTGCTACGGGATATGATAAAGATGATAACCAAGCAATTGGTAGATCAGTTGGTGGGATAACCACTAAAATCCATGCTATGACTGATGCTTTAGGTAATCCAATAGAAATATTGTTGTCAGAGGATAAAACTCATGATAGTAAAGTAGCTATAGATTTACTAAAAAATGTATATAATACAAAAGTTATCGCTGATAGAGCATATCATTCTAATGAAATCAGGCAGCATATTCAAGGTATATCCTCTGAAGCTGTTATCCCTTGTAAATCAAATACTCTAAACCATATACCTTTTGATAGTCATGTATATAAAGAAAGACATTTGATAGAGAATTTCTTTTCTAAAATTAAGCATTTTAGAAGAGTATTCTCTAGATTTGATAAAACCATTTCAGCATATATAGGAATGATTAAATTAGCTTGTACTTTTATTTGGTTACGATGAATATTTATTTTTGTGCACAGAACCTAATTTGCATTTTTGTGCACAAAGAAAATTTTTTTTGATATAATAGACTTTAATAGGATATTTTCTAAAAATTAACAAATGTCTTTCTACGATAATAGAACGCTTAATTTCGTGGTAATAATAGTTTTAACTATTATTACTGTTAATTGGACTTTCTATATTTTCAAGCAAGATGTTAATTTACATTTTTTACTTGCATTAGTTTTGCTGAGATGCTTGTCATCTTTTTTACTACTTAGAGATTATATGGCTAGTTGGCGTAAGTCGACTCAAAAAACTTTTTTACGTAAGGCTTTTATTAATTTGCCAGTATTTTTCATAGTGGCATTATTTTTTTATGGCAAAGTCACTTTTTCGTTGATATTCTCTGAGTTTTTATTTTATGTTTTTTTGATCAGTTTAAGTGTCTACTTTTATTGGTATTTGATGAACAGAGGATCAGTGGATAAAAGTAAAACTGCGGTTATTTATGGTGCAGGTGCTGCAGGAACAAAGATTGCTCAAGAACTTGCTTCTGCTGGTTATCGCATCAAATGTTTTGTTGATGACAATGAAACTTTACAAAAAAGAAGTATTGATAGTAAAAAGGTTCTATCTAAAGCTGAATTAACAAAACTATTGCTATCTAGTAGATTTGACCTTTTGGTTATTGCATTGCCAAGAAATGCAAACCAAGTAGTCAAAAATATATATAAAGAATTTGAAAAGGATTTTAATCAGATTAGAATTATGCCGCCTCTTGAGGAAATTCTTCAAGATGAGAATTTTATGTCACAGTTGAAGCCTGTTTCACTCTATGATCTATTAGCGCGTGATACTAAGAGTTTAGATAAAGAATCTATCTCTAATTTTATCAAAAATAAGGTGGTGCTAGTCACAGGAGCTGGAGGTAGTATAGGTTCTGAAATAGTACATCAATGTATCAAGTATCAGGCAAAAGAGTTGATATTGGTTGATCATAGTGAGTTTAACTTATATAAAATTACTGAGGAGTGTAGTCATTTTAATATCAATAGTGTGCTATGTTCTGTTTGTGATAGAAAAGCATTGGCTGAGGTTTTTCAAAAGTATACTCCAAATATAGTATTTCATGCTGCTGCCTACAAGCATGTTCCCTTAGTTGAGGAGAATATCTCTAGAGCAATTAGAAATAATATCTTAGGTACTAAGAATGCTATAGATCTGGCTATAGAAGCTGGTGTTGAGTCATTTATATTGATTTCCACTGATAAAGCAGTGCGACCAACGAATGTTATGGGGGCTACCAAGAGAGTTTGTGAGCTGTATTTACAGAATGTTGATCCCAAAAATACCAAGCTTGCTGCAGTGCGTTTTGGTAATGTGCTTGGTAGTAGTGGCAGTGTGATTCCAAAATTTGAAGAGCAAATAAGAAATGGTGGTCCTGTTACAGTTACTCATCCTGAAATTACACGTTATTTTATGTTGATACCAGAAGCTTGTGAACTGGTCCTACAAGCTGGTGCTATTGCAAAAAATTCAGAGGTCTTTGTCTTAGATATGGGGCAACCTGTCAAGATTATTGATCTTGCTAAACAATTTATTAGACTTTCTGGTAGAGGTGATATTGATATTAAAATAGTTGGTTTGCGTCCAGGAGAGAAACTTTACGAAGAGCTTTTGATAGAGGAAGATGATGTTAGTACCGACTATAAAGATATTTTTATTGGTAGAAGGACTTTTTACGATATTAATACTCTAAACCAAGATATTGAATCGTTGATCAAGGATGATGTTGATCAGCTTGTGATATTAAAGAAAATTGTTCCGGAATTTGAACATAGATTGAATGGGTAGTGGTTTTATGTTTTATGAGGTTTTTAAAAGATTGCTTGATATTTTACTTTCTTTTATGGGGTTGTTGTTATTAAGTCCTATTTTCTTAATTATTATTTTTATGATAAAGAAAGATTCAAAAGGACCTATATTTTTTAAACAAAAGCGCTATGGTAAAGATAAGCAATTTTTTTACATATATAAGTTTAGAACTATGTATGTTGATACTCCAAAAGATATGCCAACGCACATGTTACAGGATCCATCGAAATGTATAACTAAGGTTGGAGGATTTTTAAGGAAATCATCTTTAGATGAGTTGCCACAAATTATAAATATTCTAAAAGGTGAAATGAGCATCGTGGGTCCAAGACCAGCATTATGGAATCAAGATGACTTAATAGCACAAAGAGATAAGTATGGGGCAAATGCTGTGCCTGTGGGACTGACTGGCTGGGCACAGATTAATGGTAGGGATGAATTACCAATACCTGATAAAGCTAAACTTGATGGTGATTATGTAAAAAATAAAAGTACATGGTTTGATTTAAAATGTATTTTTTTGACAGTATTTTCTGTTTTTGCCAAAAAGGGCGTCGTTGAGGGTGGTACTGGAGCTTTAGGTAACAAAGAGGATTTAAAGTAGTATGAAAAAAAGAATCTTAGTTACAGGTTTGAGTAGCTATATTGGTAACTCATTTGCGGCTAAATATAACTCAGATTTTAGTATCGATAAAATATCTTTGCGCGATGTTTCGTGGGCAAATATAGACTTAAGTGGTTATGATGCTGTATTGCATGTCGCTGGAATTGCCCATACTTCAAAGGATCCTAAACTAAAAGAAAAATACTATAAAATAAATACGCAATTAACTTATGATCTGGCAAAACAAGCTAAAGATCAAGGTGTTCGACAGTTTGTGTTTTTAAGTAGTATTATAGTTTATGGTGATAGTGCGCCAATAGGTCAACAAAAAGTTATAACTAAATATACCGAACCTAAACCAGATGATTTTTATGGAGATAGTAAGCTTCAAACTGAAATTAAGCTAAATAGCCTGGCTAGTGATGACTTTAATATTGCTATAATCAGACCACCAATGGTATATGGAGAAGGCTCAAAAGGCAACTATCCAAAGTTGGTTAAACTTGCAAAGTATACTTTTATTTTTCCTAATATTAATAACCAAAGAAGTGTTATATCTATAGATAATTTATCTAAAGAGATTGCAGAAATAATTTTGCAAACTAAACATGGAGTTTTTCTACTTCAAGATAATGAATATTTTTGCACTTCACAGTTTATAAAAAACTATAGAAAAGATGTTTTAGGTAAGAGAACTTATCTGACAAAAATTTTTAATCCAATTATAAGATTGCTTGCTAAAAAAGTAGATTTTATTAATAAAGTTTTTGGGAATTTGACTTATGAGAAGTAAGTTATTATTCATAGCTAATGATTTTGATATTGTAATATATCGTTTCAGAAGAGAAGTAATCGAGTCTTTTGCTGCTAAAGAGTATGAGATAGTACTAGTAACACCATATTCTAAGAAAGCAGAGGTTTTTTGTAAAAGTCTTGGTGTTAAGTATATAAATGTTGATATAGATAGACGAGGCAAAAATCCTTTTAAGGATTTGCTTCTTTTATTTAACTATTTCAAAATAATAAAAAAAGAAAAACCTGATTACATTTTTAGCTATACAATTAAACCAAATTTGTATGTTGGGTTAGTGAATTTGTTTTTTAGGAAGAAGTTTTATCCAAATGTAACAGGCTTAGGAAGTGTTTTTGCTAATCATGGTATTGTTCAGAAGTTTATAATATCTTTATATAAGTTATCATTTAAAAGCACCACAAAAGTATTCTTTCAGAATGAGCAAAATAAAAAGTTATTTATAGCTAAGAAAATAATCAGTGGAGAAAAATCAATATTATTACCAGGTTCTGGGGTAAACTTAGATGAAAATAAATATGTTGACTATCCTAAAGACCAAGGAATATTAAAATTCGTTTTTCTTGGCCGAATAATGAAAGAAAAGGGGATTTATGAATTGTTAGAAGCCTTTGCTATACTTGAGAAAAAATATAAAAATATTAGTCTTGACATTTATGGTTTTTGTGATGAAAATAAATCTAATTTTATGGGAAAGGTTAATACGATAAAATCAGTAAAATTTTATGGTTTTACTGATAATACTAAAGAAAAAATAGCTAGTGCACATGCAGTTGTTTTGCCATCTTACCATGAAGGAATGTCAAATGTGCTGTTAGAAGCAGCTGCGATAGGTAGACCTGTAATTGCGTCAGATATTCCTGGGTGTAGAGAAATTTTTGATGATGGTCTCTCTGGCTTATCATGTAACCCTAATGATGTGAGTTCTTTACGTAACTCATTAGAGCAGTTTATAAATATGTCGTATACTGATAAAATAGCTATGAGCTATAAAGCTAGAGCTAAGATAGAAAAAGATTTTGATAGAAGTATTGTTGTCAATGCATACTTACAGCAAAATTAATAATAAGGGTTTAAATTATGAGTTTATATGAGGATATAGTCGCTAAAAGAGAAAAGGTTTCATTGGTTGGCTTGGGTTATGTTGGTTTACCAATAGCTATTGCATTTGCAAAAAAAATAGATGTGTTAGGATTTGATATTTGTGAAACAAAAGTTCAACATTATAAGGATGGTTTTGATCCAACAAAAGAAGTAGGAGATGAGGCTGTCAGAAATACGACAATGAAATTTAGTTGTGATGAAACAAGTCTTAAAGAGTGTAAATTTCATATTGTTGCAGTTCCTACACCAGTTAAAGCAGATAAAACTCCTGATTTGACGCCGATTATTAAGGCAAGTGAGACGGTTGGTAGGAATCTTGTCAAAGGCGCTTATGTTGTGTTTGAATCAACTGTTTATCCTGGTGTTACAGAAGATGTTTGCGTACCAATACTTGAAAAAGAGTCTGGCTTGAGGTCTGGTGAAGATTTCAAAGTTGGTTACTCTCCTGAGAGGATAAATCCTGGTGATAAGGTTCATAGGTTAGAAACAATTATCAAAGTAGTATCTGGTATGGATGAAGAGTCTTTAGATACTATAGCAAAAGTTTATGAGCTAGTAGTAGACGCAGGAGTTTATAGAGCTAGTAGTATAAAAGTGGCTGAAGCTGCTAAGGTTATAGAAAACTCTCAAAGAGATGTTAATATAGCTTTTGTTAATGAGTTATCGATAATATTTAATCAGATGGGTATTGATACTCTAGAGGTTTTAGCAGCAGCTGCAACTAAATGGAATTTCTTAAACTTTAAGCCTGGTCTTGTTGGTGGACATTGTATTGGTGTTGACCCATATTACCTAACGTACAAGGCAGCTGAGCTTGGATATCATTCTCAGGTAATATTATCTGGTCGTAGGATAAATGATGGTATGGGCAAATTTGTAGTTGAGAATTTAGTCAAAAAACTGATATCTGCAGATATACCTGTTAAGCGAGCTAGAGTAGCAATTTTCGGCTTTACTTTTAAAGAAGACTGTCCTGACACTAGGAATACTCGAGTTATAGATATGGTAAAAGAGCTCAACGAGTATGGTATAGAGCCATATATTATAGATCCGGTAGCTGATAAAGAAGAGGCTAAACATGAGTATGGACTTGAGTTTGATGATCTAAGTAAAATGGTCAATCTAGATGCGATCATTATTGCTGTTAGTCACGAACAGTTTAAAGATATAACAAAGCAACAGTTTGATAGGCTATATGCGCATAATTCTAGAAAGATTATCTTTGACATCAAAGGTAGTTTAGATAAATCTGAGTTTGAAAAAGATTATATTTATTGGAGATTGTAGTGGCTTACGATAATGTTAAATTTCCTCATGGTTCGTTTTTTTTGGTGACTGGAGGTGCAGGTTTTATTGGCTCTAATTTATGTGAAGTTTTACTTAGTAAGGGTTATAGAGTTAGGTGTTTAGATGATCTCTCAAATGGTCACTATCACAATGTTGAGCCGTTTTTAACTAATTCTAATTATGAGTTTATAAAAGGTGATATTAGAGATTTAGATACTTGCATGAAAGCTTGTGAAGGTATTGATTATGTTCTACATCAAGCTGCTTGGGGAAGCGTACCAAGAAGTATTGAGATGCCATTAGTGTATGAAGATATAAATGTTAAAGGTACATTAAATATGCTTGAAGCGGCTAGACAAAATAACGTTAAAAAATTTGTCTATGCTTCTAGTTCATCAGTATATGGTGATGAGCCAAATTTACCTAAAAAAGAAGGTAGAGAAGGAAATGTTTTATCACCCTATGCATTTACAAAGAAAGCTAATGAAGAGTGGGCGAGACTATACACAAAGTTATATGGTCTAGATACTTATGGTCTAAGATATTTTAATGTTTTCGGTAGAAGACAAGATCCTAATGGTGCGTATGCAGCAGTTATACCTAAATTTATCAAACAGTTATTAAATGATGAAGCGCCAACTATAAATGGAGATGGTAAACAGTCGAGAGATTTTACATATATAGAGAATGTTATTGAGGCAAATCTTAAAGCATGTTTAGCAGATAGTAAGTATGCCGGAGAGTCTTTTAATATAGCTTATGGAGGTAGAGAGTATCTTATAGATTTGTACTATAATCTTTGTGATGCCTTGGGTAAAAAAATAGAGCCAAATTTTGGTCCAGATAGAGCGGGTGATATTAAGCATAGTAATGCTGATATTTCGAAGGCTAGGAATATGCTCGGATATAATCCGGAATATGATTTTGAATTAGGCATAAAGCATGCTGTTGAGTGGTATTTAATTAATTAAATGGTATTTTAATCAAGTGTACATAAAAAAAGTGTCTTTTAAAATTTTATATTTATATTTACTAGCTTTTTGTATTATTTTTAGTTTAGAATTTAAATTTGCTATATTGAATATTATAGTTTATCTTCCGGCTTGTATTTTGGGTTTTTTAGCTCTTAAAAAACTATTTGTCGGAAATATTGTTAAGAAACAATTAGCTTTCCTTTTTTTCTTTTTCTTTTTATCAATGATTTATTTAATAATAGTCCAAATAATCTTACTTGATGCAGCATCATTGTTTCCTCAGTTTTTATTTAACATTTTGATCGCGATAGGTTTTTGTAACTTTATTTTTGTTTCATATGATAATAATGAAAATTATTTTTTTAATATGTCTAAAATAATATTTTTTGTTACTTTCTTACAATCTATTTTTGTATTTCTTTCAAGGTATTATATATTTTTAAATGATTGGATATTCTTTTTTTTAGTGAAAAAAGGGAATATTGAGATTTCGAATGTTATTGAATATAAGTTAAGAGTATTCGGACTTAGTAACGCTGGAGGGGATGGTTTAGGATTTTCAATTACTATAGGATTATGTTTTTCTATATTTTATTTTATCAAATATATTAAAGGTAAATCTATATTTACCAAACTTATGCTGTTTGTACCTTTAATTCTTATTGTGTTTTCTAATATTTTCATATCTAGAACATCACTCTTAACTTCTTCACTTATATTGTTAATAACAATATTTTATATATATATTAAAAAAGAAAAATTACTGTTTATTATAATATTGGCGCTATTCTTTTTATCAATATGGATATTGTTCAAATTAAATTTGAATTTGAGTTGGGCTTTTGAAAATATTTACTCGTACATTCAATCTGGCGATTTTTCACATGGAAGTCTAAGTGTTTTAATCAATAAAATGCTTTTTGTGCCAGATAACCTTTTGACTTGGATATTTGGTTGTGAGGATGTTAGTAATACTGATATTGGTTATATTAAATATTTATACTATTATGGGATTATATTTAGTATGTTTTTTTATATTCTTATTATTTTCTTGTACTTTGAAATGAGAAAATGTTTTATATCTTCAGAGTATCGATCATTATTTCTATTGTTGTTAATAGTATGTTTAGTTTTTCAAGCAAAAATAATTTTTTTGACAGTAGGATTATTTACTAAATTAACCATTATATTATTTATTTTTTCTCTTAAAGAAAACAGCTTTACAACTAGGAGTGTGATTTGAAAAGGTTTGTACATTTAATAATAAACCTTAACCAAGGTGGTGCTGAAACAATGCTTTATAAACTTTGCAAATCTATGGATAAGTCAATATATCATATTACGGTTATATCACTTATGGGTAGGGGAGTATTTGCAAATAAGTTAGAAGCTTATGGTGTTAAAGTTTATACATTAAATTTAAATAAATTTAATGTACTATTTGTATTGTTTAAATATATTAAGATTATCAGAAGAATAAAGCCTGATGTTATTCATGCTTGGATGTATCATGCAAATGTAATTTCTATATTATGCAAGCCTTTTTATAGAAAGACTAAATATATAAATAGTATAAGAATGGGATTGGAGAATTATGATGGTCATAAGAATCTTACAAAGTTTATGATAAAGTTGAATGCAAAATTTTCTAAGTTCTCAGATTTAACATTAAATAATTCAAAGAAATCATTAGAAGATCATCAAAATATAGGTTTTAAAAACCAATGCTTTATAGCAAATGGTTTTGATAAAGATGTTTTTAAACCGAGCTTTTTAAAGTATGAAAAATTTCGTTTAAATAATGATTTAGATGATAATGTTAAAATTATAGGTATCATAGCAAGAAATCATGCTGATAAAAATATTTCTCGTTTCTTACAAATAGCTAATTTATTGTTAAAAAGTAATCCTAGTTTACGGTTTTTAATTGCTGGAAGAGAGTGTTCGAAAATAGATATAGGTAGTTATCTAGATAACAAAAGTAATGTAAATAAGTTTTTTGTATTTGAATCTGTGGATTCTAGTGAATACTTACCAGTATTAGATTTATATTTGTCTACATCAAAAGTTGAAGGTTTTCCAAATATACTTGCAGAAGCCATGCTATGTGAAGTTCCTATTGTTGCTTCTAATGTTGGAGATTGTAAAGATATACTTAATGGATACGGTGAAGTTTTTGAGCTTAGTCAAGGTAATAAAGAAATAATAGAAAAGATTATGAAAGTTTTAGAAACAACGGTAGTCATGAAAAAGCGCATGAGAGAATATATAATAAATAATTTTAGTATAGAAGCTATTTTGGAAAAACACGAAAAACTTTATCATGAGGGCAGTGTCTAATGTGTGGAGTAGTAGGCTTTTACTCATTTAATAAAGAAGAAGGTTTTGACTCAATAATTAATCAATCATTGCTTTCTATAAAGCATAGAGGGTCGGATGATAGTGGGTATTGGTGCGACAATCAAGTTACTCTGGGGCATACTAGATTATCAATACACGATATAACTAATGCGGGACATCAGCCAATGTTATCTAATAGCGGTAATACTGCTATTGTGTTTAATGGAGAAATATATAATTACTTATCCATAAAAAATCAGCTATTAAGTGAATATTCAAATCTTAAATTTAAAAGTAACAGTGATACTGAGGTTTTGGTCAATGCTATTGAACTTTGGGGTATAGATAAAACTTTAGAAAAATGCATAGGAATGTTTGCTTTTGGAGTTTACAGTAGAAAAACTAGTTGTTTAATACTAGCTAGAGATAGATTTGGCGAGAAGCCATTATATTTTGGTATCCAAAATGGTATTTTGGGTTTTGCATCAGAATTGAAGGCACTTAAGCCATTAAAGGAATGTGGCTGGAGGTTTGATATAGATAGAGATGCTTTAGCAACATATATGAGGTATGCTTATGTACCAACACCATACTCTATTTATAAAAATATATCTAAACTAAATGTAGGTAGTTACATAAAATTTGATGCTAAAGGTAATAGTAAAGAGTATAAATATTGGGATTCTAAAAAAGTACTAGATTCAGAAAAATATAAAGATTCGTATGATCAAGCAATCCTAGATTTAGAAATTAAGCTTAAAAGTACACTATCAATACAAATGCAGTCAGATGTTCCTCTAGGAGCATTTTTATCCGGAGGAATTGACTCAACAACTGTAGTTGCTCTTATGCAAAGTATGTCTAAAGATAAGATAAACACTTTTAGTATAGGTTTTAATCAAAAAGAATATAATGAAGCTGAGCATGCAAGAGCAGTAGCAAAACATATAGGTACAAACCACACAGATATGTATGTTACAGAAAGAGATGCTCTTGATGTAATACCAAAACTTGCTGGAATATATGACGAGCCCTTTGCTGATTCATCACAAATACCAACGTATCTTGTGAGTAAAATAGCTAAGTCGAAAGTAACAGTTGCACTATCAGGTGACGCTGGTGATGAGCTCTTTGGCGGTTATAATAGATACTTTTTAGCACCAAATATTGCTAAAAAAATCAAATTTGCTAAGTTACTTAAATATGCACCAGATGCTTGGATAAAAAAAGCTGAGATATTAAATTTTGGTAAGTTCGCTTTATTAGCAGATAAACTACTAAAACTAAAAAGAGTTCTCGAAAAAGCAAAAACAAATAAAGAGCTTTATGTACTACTTTGTTCACAAATAAATGATACTAGCTTTGTGTTAGGAGCAAAAGAGTATGATATATTAAGAGATAAGAATATTTATGATATTCCACAATTATCTTTCCAAGAGTGGATGATGTTTGTTGATTCTAATACATATATGATAGATGATATATTGGTTAAGGTTGATAGAGCAGCTATGGCTAACTCTCTAGAGACAAGAGTGCCATTTTTAGATCATAATATTTATGAATTTGCTTATTCCTTACCAATTGACTATAAAATACAACGAGGTAACGGAAAAAGAATTTTGAAAGATTTGTTATATAAATATGTGCCAGAAAGTTTGGTCAATAGGTCTAAGATGGGGTTTGGTATTCCGCTTGCTAAATGGTTAAGAGAAGATTTACGAGAGTGGGCAGATAATTTACTGGATTATAGTAAAATAGACAAGCAAGGTTACTTAAGTCCTGAGGTGGTGCAAAAATATTGGCAAGAGCATTTGAGTGGTAAAAGAAATTGGCAAGCAATATTATGGAATATTCTAATTTTTCAGGAGTGGTTAGATAATGAGTAAAGTAAATGTAACAAAACCATACTTACCAGATATAAATAAATATAAAAGCTATGTAAATAAAATATACAAAAATGGATGGCTTACTAATAATGGTCCGTTAGTGCAAGAGCTAGAAAAAAGACTTGCAAAGTATCTAGGTGTTAAAAATATAGTTTTAGTATCAAATGGTACAATTGCATTAGAAATCGCGTATAGAGCGTTAGGAGTCAAAGGAAGTGCAATTACTACTCCATTTTCATTTGTTGCTACTACATCTTCATTGGTTTCTAACAATGTAAAACCAGTGTTTGTTGATATTGATGAGAATACTCTAAGTATAGACGTCTCTAAAATTAAGTATGCTATTGAAGAGGATACTTCAGCTATTGTGCCAGTTCATGTGTTTGGAAATGGTTGTGAAGTTGAAAAAATAGACATGCTGGCTAAAAAACATAACTTAAAAGTTATTTATGATGCAGCACATGCTTTTGATGTTAAGTATAAGGGTGAGAGTATATTAAACTATGGTGATATTTCGACATTAAGTTTTCATGCAACAAAGATTTTTCATTCTATTGAAGGAGGTGCGCTTATCATTAATGATGATAGTCTTGTTGAAAAAGTTCGTTATTTCATTAATTTTGGTATAGAAAGCTCAGAATCAATACCTTACTTAGGTACTAATGCTAAAATGAATGAATTTGAGGCGGCTATGGGACTTTGTGTTCTAGATGATATTATAGAAATTAAGAGCAAAAGGAAAGTTATTACAGAGATATATGAGGCTGGGTTAGATGGATTGGTAAAGTTTCAAGAACAGAATCAGCATTCTAGTAGGAATTATAGCTATTTTCCAGTAATATTTAGGACTGAGGAGGAACTTCTCAGAGTACAGAAAGCACTAATACAAAATGATATAATATCGCGTAGATATTTTTATCCATCATTAGATAGTCTTAGTTATATAGAGCCAAAGCAGTATATGCCAATCTCAAGAGATATATCTAAAAGAATATTATGTTTGCCAATTTATGCAGAGTTAGAAGACGATAAAATTAATAAAATAATTAATAATATCAAAGAGGTTTCCTCATGAAAAAAATATTTGTTGTTACAGATAATAGAACTATTCTAAGTGATTTTAAAAATATCATTGGTAGTAAAAATGATGTAGAGGTTGATTATTTTTGTAGTTTCAAGAGTCAAACTTCTTTTGCCAAAGAAATATATAACAGTGAGATTAAGCCAATAGATATGAAAAAAAATGGCAATGATCTTATTGGTAAGTATGATTTAGGTTTTTCTTGTCATTCGAAACAATTATTTCCAGCAAAATTAGTTAATTCAGTATTATGTATAAATATTCATCCTGGACTTAATCCATATAATAGAGGGTGGTTTCCACAGGTCTTCTCTATTATAAATAAACTACCTATAGGAGCAACTATTCATGTGATGGATGAAGAGATAGATCATGGAGATATAATCATTCAGGAAGAAGTTGAAGTTAATTCTTTCGAAAACTCTTTTGATGTTTATGCTAAAGTTCAAAAAAAAGAAGTTGAGTTGTTCACTAAAGTCATAGATGATATTTTGAATAATAAGTTCACTCGAATCAAACCTAACTCCGAAGGCAACTATAATTCAATTCATGATTATAAAAACATGTGTGAAATTGATTTAGATAAAATAGTAACAATGCGGGAAGCAATTGACTATCTAAGGGCTATGACACACCCTCCATATAAAAATAGTTATTTCATTGATGAGCATGGAAATAAAGTATTTGTTGCTCTTGAACTTGAAAAGATAAGTTAGAGAAATGAGCCTTAAAAAAAATACAATATCAAATTATATAACACAACTATATACTAGCTTAATTGGTATTGTTATACTTCCTTTGTATTTACAACATTTAAGTCATGATGCATTTGGTCTGATTGGTTTTTTTACAGTTTTTCAAACGTGGTTACGGTTGTTGGATGTTGGTATAACACCAACTTTATCAAGAGAAGTGGCTCATGTTAGAGGTAGTACTGATGACTATCATTACTTACGCAAGTTGGTTAGATCGTTAGAGCTATTTTTCATTATTGTTGGTGTTCTGGTATTTATTGTAATTAGTACACATTCAAGGTATATATCCACCTCTTGGTTACATATAGGCTCGCTAGATGCTGATAGTGTAAGTGTATGTATTGCACTTATGGGTTTAATGTTTGCATTAAGATGGGTGTCTGATCTATATGGTGGTGGTTTGCGTGGCTTTGAAAGACAGGTTCTTTATAATAATTTAAGTATCATACAAACGACACTACAGTTTATTGGTGGATTATTATTTATCTGCTATGTGTCTACTAATATTATGTATTATTTTGTATATCAGACAATAATTGCGATACTATATCTAGTATGTATTGCAATTGCATTTTATAAAATACTACCATCATCATTTAGCGTGGGTTTAAGGTTTGATTTTAAAATAATTAGAAAAGTGCTTCCATTTGCACTAGGCATTGCATATTCTACAACAGTTTGGATTATTGTCACTCAATCTGATAAATTAGTGTTCTCACATGTATTACCATTATCTGAGTATGGTTATTTATCTTTATTGATAGTGATATCTGGTGCTGTTACGATATTGTCCTCTCCGATTAGCATAGCTATTCAGCCTAGAATGACAATGCTATTAGCCCAACAAAATGTAAAAGGAATGGAAAGCTTATATTTAAAATCATCCTTGATCTCAATTACTTTTTTATCTGCTGTAGTAACATGTGTTTTGATGTATTCTCATCAGCTGTTGCAGTCATGGACAGGAAGTATGGAAATTGCTAATTGGGGTAGTAATATCTTAAATATATATGTTTTATCAGCATCTATTATTTGTATAATATCATTTCAATATTTTTTACAGTATGCTTATGGTAAGTTAAAGCTACATAATACATATAATACAATTAGTTTAGTATTTTTTGCTCCTATAGTTATATATACTGCTTATAATTATGGAGTGTATACTACAGCACTATTATGGCTTGGATATGCTATAGTGGGGCTGATAATCTGGATGCCTATTGTACACCATGTATTTGCTAAAGGTATCAATAGGTATTTTTTTATAAATTTAGCAGTTATTACTATAGTATGTTTTTTATTATCGTTAATATTTAAGGGTTGGTATATTTATCCAAGTAAAATTGGGTTGGTAGAATTAATATTGATTGGGTTTGCATTTTTATTTATACAAATTTGTATAGAGTATGTTTTGTTTCGGTACAAGGTTTTGAGGTGTATAGATGATTAAAGTTTCAGTATGTGTGATGACATACAATCAAGAAAAGTATATTGGTCAATGTTTAGAGTCTTTGGTTACTCAAGAGACTGATTTTGACTTTGAGATAATCGTTGGAGATGATTTTTCTACAGATGGTACAAGAGATGTTATTCAAGAGTATCAAAAAAAGTATCCGGATATCATAAAGCCAGTTTTTAGAGATAAGAATGTGGGAATTACTGAAAATATTAAAGAAATCTATTTTGTTGCAAATGGTGAGTATATAGCTCATATGGATGGTGATGATTATGCATTGCCTGGTAAACTTCAAATTCAGGCTGATTTTTTGGATAATAATCCAAGATGTACGGGAGTTTTTCATAATATAAATATACTCTATCCAAATGGTAATATACAACATAGTAGGTTTGCTTGTTCAAATAAGAGTATATTCAATTTATCAGACACTTTACGCGGAGTTGCTGTTGGTGCAAATAGTTCAAAAATGTTCAGAACATCGGTTTTGGATGATTTGATTTTACCGGATATAGAGCTTCTAGATTATTATTTTCATGTTATAACAGCAGAAAAAGGTTATTTAAGTTTTTTAAATTCTAATGAATCCTATAGTGTGTACAGAAAAGGTATTGGTATCACATCTAAGTCTAAGGAAAAAATCTATAATACTTATGCTGGATTATTTGAATATTTTTTGGATAGATATCCTGAAGAGAAATTAAATATTTGTATCCCTGTTGTGCAAATGATAATTTCGGCTATTAAAGGGAGATGTTTTATTAGTGCTATTCGTCTATTCAAAATTTTAATTAGATCAAGATGTATTCCATTAGTAAGTTGGTTTAAATATAGATTTGAAAAATAAATATCATTTAGAGGATTATGTGAAATGAAGGGAATAATTCTAGCTGGTGGCAGTGGTACAAGGCTATATCCACTTACCTTGGGTGTTAGCAAACAGCTGCTACCTGTTTATGACAAGCCATTGTTATACTATCCACTATCTGTGCTTATGCTTGCAGGTATTAGGGAGATATTAATTATCTCTACAGTGCGTGATATCTCACTTATCCAAGAGCTTCTTGGTGATGGTTCACAATTTGGTATACAGTTGAGTTATAAAATCCAGCCATCACCAGATGGGCTTGCTCAAACATTTATTCTTGGTGAGGAGTTTTTGGCGGGTGACTCAGCTTGTTTGATATTAGGAGATAATATCTACTATGGTCAAGGTATGACTACAATGCTAGAGTCTGCAAGAGCACAGTGTGGAGGTCCAGCTGGTGGCGCTTGTGTTTTTGGTTATTATGTTAATGATCCGCATAGATATGGTATAGTCGAATTTGATAAGCAAAAAAATGTAATTTCGGTAGAGGAAAAGCCACAGAATCCTAAGTCACACTATGCTATCACAGGTTTATATTTTTATGATAATAATGTTGTTGAGTATGCTAAACAAGTCAAACCATCTGCACGTGGTGAGCTAGAGATTACTTCACTTAATGAGTTATATCTAAAAGAAAATAAGCTAAATGTCGAACTCTTAGGGCGTGGCTTTGCTTGGCTTGATGCTGGTACGCATGATTCATTGCTAGAGGCAGGTCAATATGTCGCAACTATTGAGAAAAGACAAGGGCTTAAAATTGCATGTTTGGAAGAAATTGCATGGCGTAAAGGCTTTATCTCAACACAACAAGTTCTAGCTCAAGCTGAAAAACTTTCTAAGACAGAGTATGGTCAGTATCTGAAGAATTTAATTAAGGATAGTTTATAAATTAATCCGTCATACCCATGAAGGTGGGTATCTCATAAAAGTTGGATATGTTTTGGAGATTCCAATCTGCGCAGTAATGACAGGTTTGGTAATATATAGCGATGTTTTACAATGACTAAAAATGGTTTTATGTATATTCTTACAAATAAGGATAATACTGTTCTGTACATAGTTGTAACATCTAATTTGATAAAAAGAATGTATGAGCATAAACATAGCCTTGCAGATGGTTTTACTAAAAAATATAATGTTAATAAGTTAGTTTATTTTGAAATTTATGAAGATATAAAAGCAGCAATTCTGTGAGAAAAGCAGTTGAAAAAATGAAACAGATCTTGGAAAGAACGAATTATTAATGAGATGAATCCGAATTGGAATGATTTATATGAATTAATATGTGAGTAAAACTTTTGTCTTACTGGTGCAGATAGGTATCTCTAAATATCAGATGTGATTGGGAGATTACCGCCTACGCGGTAATGACAAGTTTATGCGGTAATGATAGTTTAGTGAGAGAATGACTAGTCACTATAGGAATGATGATGTAATGAGGAATGAAAAAATGAACTACAAACCAAAAAATATCCTAGTAACAGGTGCGGCGGGATTTATTGGTAGTAACTATGTGCGTATGATGTTATCACGCTATAGTGATATCAAAATAATCTCGTATGATAAGCTTACTTATGCGGGTAGTTTAGATAATCTAAAAGACTTGAATAATGAACATAACCATACTTTTATAAAAGGTGATATTTGTGATGAAGTTTTAGTATATCAAACAATGAAAGAATATAAAATTGATACGATAGTACATTTTGCTGCAGAATCGCATGTTGATAATTCAATTGCTAATCCAAAGGTGTTTTTAGAAACGAATGTGATAGGTACATTTACACTTTTAGATTGTGCTAAAAGGTATTGGTTAGATGAGCTAGGTTTAGAAGAAACTAGTTGTAGGTTTCATCATGTATCTACTGATGAGGTATATGGTACCTTGGCAAAAGATGAACCAGCCTTTACTGAGATTAAGGCTTATGAGCCAAATTCACCGTATTCGGCATCTAAGGCGGGATCTGATCATATTGCTAGAGCATATCATCATACCTATAAACTTCCGGTAACAATTTCAAATTGTTCAAACAACTATGGACCATACCAACATCGAGAGAAATTAATCCCTGTAGTGATAAATAGTTGTATAAACTACAAGCCTATTCCTGTTTACGGAGATGGTTCGAATATTCGAGATTGGCTATATGTAGAAGATCACTGCGATGCTATCCAGACAATTGTTGAGAAAGGAGTGGTTGGAGAGGTTTATAATATTGGTGGTATTAATGAAGTTGATAATCTAACCTTGGTAAAAACTATCTGTAAACTAATGGATGAATATAAACCAGAAAATGCTCCACATTCTAACTTAATCACATTTGTGGAAGATAGAAAAGGACATGATTGGCGTTATGCTATTGATAACAGCAAGATTCAGAATGAGTTAGGATGGAAGCCATCACAAGATTTTGATAAGATGTTTAGACAAACTATTGAGTTTTATCTATAGCTTAAATATTTATCTTATGAGTATCTCTAAAAAATCAATTTAATTTATTTTTGTGTTAAAAAGTAGTGTTTGCAAGAATATAGTTAATCCGAAAGATATTTGTAGAAATGTTATAATGTCTAATAAAAATGCCATCATATAGCCAATATTTTAGAGACATCGTAATTAATAAATATGAAGAAGGTATGACGGAGTTCGAGCTGAGTAAGTTTTTTAACATAGATAAGCGTACAGTTGTTTCATGGATAGAGTTTTATAAAAGAACCGGAGATTATAGTTCAAAGCAAGGAGTTGGTTGTGGCAGAGTCGCTAGCTTTACCGATAAAACATTGATTGAACAGTATTTGATAGATCATCCAGATGCAAGTGCATTAGATATAAAAGAAGCATTAGCCCCTGATATTCCAAGAAGTACATTTTATGATTGTCTTAATAGACTTGGTTTTAGTTTTTAAAAAAGACTCCAAAATATAAGCAAAGAAAAGAACATGAAAGGTTGGAGTATATAGAAAAACTAAAAGAAATAGCTCAAAACTTGTTATTTTATATAGATGAGATGGGGTGTGACAATAAGCTTTCTATCCTAAGAGGATGGTCACTAATTGGTGAGCCTAGTTATGGTGAGGTTTTAGCATATCAAACACAAAGAAGAAGTATTGTTGCTGGATATAATTATGCAGATAAAAAGATTATAGCTCCATTAGAGTACAGTGGATATACCAATACTGAAATTTTTAATCAATGGTTTGAGGAACACTTATGCCCATCATTAAAACCTAAAACTACTATAGTAATGGATAATGCTAGTTTCCATAAATCCTCTAAGCTGATTGAAATAGCCAATAAATTTGATGTACAAATATTATATCTACCTCCGTATTCTCCAGATTTAAATCCTATTGAAAAGGTTTGGGCTAACTTTAAAAAAATATTTAGAAAAGTGAATAATAGTTTTGAAAAATTTTGTGATGCTATCTCTTATGTGTTTAACAAAATACTCTCGGATTAACTATAATATCTGATTTATATCTACAACAGTAGAAATTATTTAAAGTTGTTATACTCTTACAGATCTAAAAAATTTTGCCAAACTCTTCGGCATAGTAGACAGTTTGTCCTTTTAAACTAGCTAGTTTAGCTGACAAATCTAGTACCATAAAAACATCCGCTGGGACATCATATTCACATTTTATCTGATATTCTGTGGCTGGTTTGAAACCAAATTTTGGATAATAACTTGGATGACCTAAGACAAATATTGCATCAATATTATTTTTTTTGGCTTCCTTAATGATTGCTTCTATAAGCTTAGAACCAATTCCTTGATGTTGATATTTTGGTGCCACAGACATTGGTGCAAGAGCATATATTTTTAGCGTTTCATCTTTCTCAGCAGTCATTTTTGAGATAATCGCCTGACCTATTATGCTGCTATCATCAGTTTCGGCAACTAGCGATATCAAGCTTTGATGATCAGTATGCAAAAGTCTAACTAGTTTCTCTTCATCACTAGTATCAAAAGCTTCAGAGATCAATTTATAGATTAACTCTTGATCTTTTAATTTTTCATAGCGGATTTTTACATGCATATTTTTAGTCCCTAATAACTAAATCACGTGTCGAACGAATTTCTAAGTTTATAAATTTACCAACTTTCTTAAATCTACCAAACACAGCAAATTTCGCTCTTTTACCTTTATCAAAATCTAAGTACTTTATCTGACTTGGTACAACAAATAGCGAAAAGCGTGAATCTTGATCAGCTTTAAAAAACAACTTCTTGCTATCACCAACATCAGCAAGTGTAATTCCAGCTACTCCATATATCAAACAATACTTATTGTTAAGTTGTTGTGTATCAATATCACTTAAATCAACGATATTTATTGTATAAATATCTTGTTTAGCATACTCTTTAATACGCTTTTCTGTTATTTGCTGTTTTTTTTGTGGCATTAGGTTAAGCTCATCAGCTTTCTTAAGCTCACTATTATTTTCTAATTTTGTGACTAGATTTATACATTTTTCAAGGTTTTTATTAACTAAGTAGTTAAGTTTACTCATATCTTTTTTTGAATCACTTAAAATCAGTTCTTTGATTTTTTGATCTTGAATTGGTTTAGCTACTCTTGGACAAAGCTCATCATGCAGTTGATCTTGGACAAATACAAAATATGGCTCTTGGTCAGCCTTACGCACTATCTTTACTTTAGCTTTGCCACAATCTGGACAAAAAATATTATCAAAATGTAATTTACTGTTATATTCACTTGCTTTTATAAAGCCTTTTTTATATCTGGCTATTTTCACTTGTTATCCTTAAATCTTCTCAAAAAGTATATCTGATATCGGATGATCGAGATTTTGTCCACGCTTCTCAAACTTAGTCAAAGGTCGCCACTCTGGTCTTGGCGCAAAACCACTGTATAAATTTCTGTATTTACTATCATTCTCAAGTAGCTCCAATACTTCCTCTGCATATGGCAACCAATCGCTAGCATAGTGAAATACTCCACCAACTTTTAATTTCTTAGCAAATAGATCAATATTTGTCTGATTAACAAGCCTACGCTTATTATGTTTTTTCTTATGCCAAGGATCAGGGAAATATACCTGTATACTAGCTAAAGACTGATCTGCTATCATATTCTCAAGTATCTCGACCGCGCATCATGACTCATCACCAAAAGATTAGCGATATTTTGATGCTCTATTTCATAGAGAATATTACCAACTCCTGCTTTATGAACCTCAATACCAAGATAATTCTTCGCTGGGTTAGCCAATGCCATTTCAACCAAAGATCCACCCATACCGAAACCTATTTCTAAGACCACATCATTAGTATTGGCAAAAATCTCGGTAAAATCTAATTTTCTGTCTTTAGCATATTCTATAAGATATTTTGCAGCATAATTATCAAGCGCTTGTTGTTGTTTTTTTGTTACTCTACCTGCTCGTTGCACATAACTTTTTATCTGACGCAGATTTTCTTTAGATTTATCACACATTTTTCTAGATTTATTCCAATTTTATTAATACTATTCTATCTCAACTAAAACAAAAATAAGAGTATAACAGTGCTAATCTTTCTAACTATTCTAGCTTTACAAATAAGTTGCCTTATCTTACCTGGTCCAGATTTTTTTGTAACTATCAGCAACTCTATTAAATTTGGACATAAATCCGGAATATATACAGCAAGCGGCGTTGCTAGTGGAATTTTTTTAAATACATTTATTGTCTACTGGTTTGGATCATTGTTATTATACAAACAACCGTTATTATTTAAGATGCTAATTCTCATAGGTGCAGCCTACCTTGCATATATCGCTTTTAGCTTGTATAAAAGTATTTTTACAATACAACAACTTAACCCAAACGCTAATCAACATATAAAAAATCTAGATAATTTTGACAAACCTTCAAATACCAAATTTTTTCTAAATGGCGCTTTTACTAATCTTGCCAATGCTAAAGTATTAGTCTTTTTTAGTTCGATGCTAAGTCTAGTTGATGAGCTAAACAGTTTTGGTAAAGTTGCGATTTGGATAGCTATAGCTCTTACAACACTAGTATGGTTTTGTATTGTCGCGACTTTCTTTGGTAACGATAAACTTAGACAAGTATTTTTTAGAAATATTAAAAAGATAGAGTTTATTTCAGCTATTTTTATCACTATTTTTGTGATAGTTATATTAGTTGAGCTTTTCTAAAACAGAACTTTACTCCATCCCAACTTCTCCCTTAGCGTATCATAATAGTTATAATCTTTTGTATGTAATACTGTAACTTTCTTTCGCGCTTTTTGGATAGTTACTTTCTGATGTGCTTTGAGGATAGTATCATGTCTACCATCAATACTTAAGACTGATTCAGGATCATTATAATCAGTTATATAAATATCAATAACACTCTCATCTGAGATAACTAAAGGTCTACTGTTTAATGAGTGTGAACATATTGGTACCAAAACTACACTATTTTGATTAGGATTTAAAATTGGTCCCCCCGCTGACATCGCATGTGCTGTTGAACCAGTAGGTGTAGAAACAATAAGCCCATCACCTCTTTGGTCAAAAGCGTACCTACCATCAATAAAAACTTTCAAACCAAACATCAAACCTCTACTAGCTGTTATAGCTATCTCATTTAAGGCAATTGAGGCTTCTAATGGTGCACGCAAATTATTATCAACACGATACTTTAGCATACTCATTTTTGTTACTGAACTATCACCTTTCAGTATCGCATAAAGATCATTCTTTAGAGCATTATCATCTGCAGCAAGAGTTGTCAGAAATCCTAGTTTGCCTTTGTTTATACCAATAACTGGGATATTACTGTACAAAGCCAAAAGTCTAGATGCCTTAAGAAAATTACCATCACCTCCAACCACTATCGCAACATCACATCTTAATGCAATCTCTTTTAGACTAGCAATAGCAACATTTACAAGTGAAGTATCTGCTGCTGTATCATTTTCTATAATTATTTCTAAGCCTTGTTGCTGTAAATAAGCATATAAAGTTTCAACCATTTGACTTACTTCTTTTTTATAATGCTTACCAACAATCGCAACCTTATGATATTTAAAAGCCATCTTTTATATAATTTAAAAATAAACTTGGATGTATTATAGCAAAAAGACTTAGTAGCATAACTATCGTTTGAGTTATATTAACTACAAAAATAAATTTTAGTTTTTCTTGAGCAAAAAAATATATAAGTTGCCCAATGCTATTGATAGATTTAAAATAACTAACAAATAGTTATAAGTAAATTAATTCTATGGATAATAAAGATAAGCTAACAAGTATAATAATACCGGTAAAAGATGAAGCAGAAGGCATAGAGCATTTATTTGCTAGACTTATGCCAATCCTTGAAAAACTTCCAACCAAATATGAACTTGTCTTTATCAATGATGGTAGTAATGATAATACTCTTGAACTACTTTTAGAGAAACAGAAAGATATCCCAGAGATCGCTATAGTTGATTTATCACGCAACTTTGGTAAAGAAGCAGCTTTATTTGCTGGTTTTGCAAACTGTAACGGTGATGCTGCAATATCAATAGATGCCGACCTACAAGATCCTCCAGAACTTATTTTAGAAATGGTACAACATTGGTTAGATGGCTATGAGGTTGTCACTGCTGTTAGAGAAAATCGTGATACAGATACTTCAACAAAAAAACACACTGCCGGACTTTTCTACAAAGTTATGAATAAAATTAGTGACACTAAACTAACTCCTAATGCTGGCGACTATAGATTATTAAATAGAGCTGCTGTCAATGCCTTTTTGGAGCTCAAAGAGAAAATTCGTTTTAACAAAGGCTTACTTACTTGGATAGGCTTCAAAGAAAAAATAGTCTACCATGCTCGCGAAGAAAGAGCCGCTGGACAGACTAAATGGAATTATTGGAAATTGTTTAAGTTTTCTATAGATGGTATCACTAGTTTTAGCCGCGCACCTTTAGAAATATGGTCATGTATTGGTGGTGTTGTTGCACTTATCAGCTTTATTTATGGTTCTATAATAGTTCTAAAATCACTATTATTTGGTGTAGATGTCCCAGGTTATCCATCATTAGTAACATTTATACTATTCTTTAGTGGCTTACAGATGATAGGAATCGGAATGCTAGGTAGTTATATAGGCAGAATATTTATCGAAACAAAGCACAGACCACTGTACATTATCCGTCAAGTACATAGAGCAAAAGAATAATCTCTAAGCTTTCAATCTAATACCTTTCTCAAGTAAATACCAACATAGATAGTACAATACAAATGTGAAAATAACTATTGCTGCAAATGCAAAGTATGGATTAACTGTAGATACGCCTATGAAACCATATCTAACAAAATCAACTATATAAAATAGTGGATTACAAGATGAGATAAAGTGCCAAAATCCAGTTAAATTATTTATATTATAAAACACTCCACCTAAATAGATAAGCGGTGTAAGTATAAATGTAGGAAATATCGTAGTATCATCGAACTTTTGTGAAAATATTGCATTTATCAAACCGCCAAGAGAGAATAAAGCACCACAAAATATAAACCCAGCTAAAACCAATGGTACATTGTGTATAGTAGCGAAGCCGCCTAATAAAAATGCCGCAACACTAACAAACATCCCAACAATGAAACCTCTAAATATACCACCGGAAATATATCCTAGCACTATAAGATGATTACTAACAGGTGATACTAATAACTCTTCTATAGCTTTACTAAAACGTATACCAAAGAACGAGCTGACAACATTACCATATGAGTTTTGAATCACCGCCATAATTATAAGACCCGGAGTAATATACTGCATATAAGTAACTCCATCTCCCATACTGCCTATACGTGATCCGACAACCTTACCAAAAATCAGAAAATATAAAACTATAGTTATCACTGATGGAAGTAAAGTCTGTGGCCAAATTCTAAAAACCCTTTTACACTCACGATTAAAAATTGTTACGTATGTTATCCAATAATCTCTTAAATTCATAAATTTACCTATTTATTTCTTGCTACTTCAATAAATAACTTCTCTAACTTAGCTGCTTTTGAACGCACATCCAAAACATCCAAATCATACTTGCTACTTAATTCAGCAAATATTTGATTAAGTACGACTCCTTTTGAAACCTCAACCTCAATTGTATAATCATCAACACGCTTAACCTCACCTAAGTCAAGTTTGATCTCTTGCTGACATTTATCTTTAAGATCAAAGATATAAGTATGTTTATCAGCTGATTTTAAAAAAGTCTTCATATCTGTATTAACACTTAACTTACCCTTATTAATAAGCGCGATATGTTTACACATTGATTCAGCTTCTTCTAGATAATGAGTTGTCAAAATTATTGTCAAACCTTCTCTGTGAAACTCTGAAATCATTTCCCACAATGAATTTCTAAGCTCAACATCAACACCAGCAGTTGGTTCATCAAGGATAAGAAGCTTAGGTTTATGAATAAGCGCTCTAACAACCATCAACCTTCTTTTCATACCACCAGATAAAAATCTAACTTGGGTATTTCTCTTTTCATAAAGGTCTACTTTTTTTAGTAGCTCTTCTGCATACGGTATAGCATCTTTTTTAGAGATCCCAAAAAAACCAGCTTGGGTTATCAATATGTCTATTGGTTTTTCAAAGATATTAAGGTTTATTTCTTGAGTCATTACACCTAGGTGCTTTCTAGCTTGGATATAGTCAGTATCTATATCATGACCAAAAATCTTGATTTGACCAGATGTTTTATTTACAAGTGAAGATATCATACCTAAAGTTGTCGACTTACCCGCGCCATTTGGTCCTAAAAGTGCAAAAAAATCTCCTTTTTTAACCTCAAAACTAATATCGTCAACAGCCTTCAAACCACCTTTATAAACTTTGGTAAGGTTTTTTATTTCTAGTGCTTTTTGATTATCCATAATAATTAATATAGATTAGAAAATATATTGGCATATTATAGCATTGCTAAATAATCATTAACATTAAGATTTATTTAGGTTCTGTGCACAAAAAACTTAAATTATATTGAAAATAGCTAAACCGCTGTTATTTAAGATTTGAAAAGCAATAAATATCAATGGTTTAGCAAATGAATTATCATATAAAAGAAGTATTCTGGTCAATTATTTTATCATTCTTAAAATCACAAAAAGGTATACATACCAATGATGAAGCCAAATTAAGATTGTTTATTGAAGCTGTATTTTATGTGTTACGTACAGGCTGTCAATGGAGAATGTTACCATTTTATTATGGTAAATATAGATCAATACATAAGCGTTTTAAAGATTGATGTGATAAAGATATATTTTCTAGATTATTTAAATCAGTACAAAACCCTGATTTACAAGAAGTCATGCTTGATTCAACAATAGCAAGAGCACATGCTTGTGCTACGGGATATGATAAAGATGATAACCAAGCAATTGGTAGATCAGTTGGTGGGATAACCACTAAAATCCATGCTATGACTGATGCTTTAGGTAATCCAATAGAAATATTGTTGTCAGAGGATAAAACTCATGATAGTAAAGTAGCTATAGATTTACTAAAAAATGTATATAATACAAAAGTTATCGCTGATAGAGCATATCATTCTAATGAAATCAGGCAGCATATTCAAGGTATATCCTCTGAAGCTGTTATCCCTTGTAAATCAAATACTCTAAACCATATACCTTTTGATAGTCATGTATATAAAGAAAGACATTTGATAGAGAATTTCTTTTCTAAAATTAAGCATTTTAGAAGAGTATTCTCTAGATTTGATAAAACCATTTCAGCATATATAGGAATGATTAAATTAGCTTGTACTTTTATTTGGTTACGATGAATATTTATTTTTGTGCACAGAACCTAGTTAATTTGGTATAACAAGCTTACTATGAAAAATATCGTGTTTTGATCATCAGCAAAATACTTGCACCAACAACAATTATAAATATTGGTCTAACTAATTTTGAACCTTTCAAAATAACCATTCTTGAGCCAGCGATACCACCAAAGAAACTTCCTAGCGCCATCAAAAGCCCAAAAGCGATATTAACCTGTCCTGACAACGCAAAAACAGTCAACGAAAAAACATTACTTTTTAGATTAAGCATCTTTGCATAACCAGAGGCTTGCAAAAATGTGTAACCAAGAAAGTATACAATTGCAATAATCCATAAATTACCCGTTCCAGGTCCAAAAAAAACATCATAAGCCCCTAAAATAAAACCAAATAGCGTAAAAAAAGCTACTTCTGACATTCTTTTTTTACCCTGAGCTACTCCAAGATTTTTGTTAACAATGCTAAAAATAAAGACAGCAATCAGCAGTATTGGCACAATATTATTCATAAAATCGTTATGTATTAATAAAGTTAATAATGTTCCACAACAAGCACCAATAAAACCTGCTACCAAACCTCTTACTACTGTTTTGATATCAATAAGACCACTTTTGTAATATTTAAGAACTGCCATACCTGTACCAATACTAGCTTGAAACTTATTTGTTCCTAAGACAGTGACAATCGGCAACCCTGTCAAACTCAATGCCGGAATACTAATCAAACCCCCACCACCTGCTATAGCATCGATAAAACTTGCCAAAAAGCCCATCGATACAATAAAGACACATAAAATATAAAAATGCTCCGCAAAAAAGTGTTGCATCATAATCTCCCAAAATGAATTGCTAACCAAATAGTAGGATTAGTTGTAAAAGTAACCCAATGCCTTGTATTTTTAGCAATAAACAAATGCTGCCCTTGCTTAAGATCATAATACTGATCTTCTAGTTTGAGTTGTGCTTGACCACTTAATACTACAACCCATTCATCATGAGTTTGTATATATGGCTGATCAACCGGCGTTACTTGTCCATAAGAAATTATTTTCTCAATATGGATATCATGATTTTTAAGTAAATCAGTAAATACTTCCTGATTAGAGTTTTTAGGCTCTAAATCATATATATTTGTACTAGTTTGTTTAATCATATTTGGTTACTTGTAAAGGTTTATTATCGCGCTGTACTAACAATCATCAGAGCTTGGTAAAATCACTAAAAAATTGCTAGCAACTAGATATTAGCACAAAATCTATTTTACTTAAGAGCCTATTCTTAAAATTTGAAAATTTCACAAGTATTTTGATAAGTCTGTGTTGCGACTTGCTGGTAGGATACGCCTTTTAAATCAGCCAAAAACTGCGCGATATATTTGACATACTCTGGGTAGTTTGGTTTACCACGCAACGGTACTGGCGTTAGATATGGAGCATCTGTTTCAATCAAAATTCTATCAAGGGGTAGTTTCTTCGCTGTTTCTTGAATATCTTTAGCATTTTTAAAAGTCAAAATTCCAGAAAATGATATATACATACCCATATCTAGAGCTTTTTTTGCCATATCGTAATCTTCTGTGAAACAATGTAGTATTCCGCCACATTTCTCTACATTTTCTGCCTTTAAGATATCTAGAGTATCTTGTTTTGCTGCGCGAGTATGTACAACTACAGGCTTATTTACTTGATTAGCTGCTTGGATATGCTTAGCAAATTTATCTATCTGAGCTTTTTTAGTATCACTAGAATTATAGTAATAGTCTAAACCTGTCTCACCAATAGCAACACATTTTTGGTGTTGTGATCTTACTATAATCTCATCAACACTTGGTTGATGAGTATCTAATTCGCTAGGATGAACCCCTACAGAAAAATAAACATCACTATAATCTTCAGCTATTTTTTGTATATCTTCAATTTCATGCCATGCTACAGCTATTGAAACAATTTTATCAATATCAGCTTTTTTTGCATTATTAATAACCTGCTCTAGAGTTATATCCTCAAGCTTCAGATAATTAAGGTGACAATGTGAATCTATTATCATAATTTAGCAAATATATTGTATCTGTAAGTATTATAAATTATTCATAGTATAAAAACTATTTGCAAAGCTCTTAAATAGACAACTAAGCTTTTTCTTTAATATTATCCATTCTCAAAGCTATCCATACTACCATGATAAGCTGCACTACAGCACTGGTTGCTACTACACAGAAATATGCTTGTTCAAATATTTGCAACCAATGATGATACATCCCAAAGTTATGATAAATGTCATATACTAATGTAAAAATAGTTAATGCAAAAGCCGATGAAATCATATTACCAGAATTCTTTATGGTATTAACACTATCTAATTTTTCATGATCAATTACTGAGTACATCACAGCATTTGATGAAATTTGATACATCCCTAATACAAAACCATATGCCATAGCGACAGTGCAAAAAGTTATATAACTATAATGAATATCAAAAATTATAGATATTAACATTACTACTGATATACCAACTAACCCAAGTATCATACAAATCTTATAGCCATAGATATAAACTAGCTTTTTAGTGATACTTTTTGAGACAATTGTCCCTAACATCAAAGATACTGACATAATCGATATGTATATAGTATTTAGATGGCTTAAATGATACAAAACAATAGGCCAAGCAAAAAATACCCAGTATGTAGTTAAGCGACAAAAAAAGTTTGACATAAAAGAGATTCTAAAGTCTTTATTTAAGAATATACTAAGGTCAATTATGGGATTTTTTACTTTATTGTAACTAAAAGCATACAAAGATATGAAAATTATTATAAGCGCAGTTAAAACAAGTTTTGTTGTTATAGTCACATCTTTTAAAAGTATTTCACTTAATATAAAAAGTGTTGATATCGATAAACCAAGTAATGTAAGACCAACAAAATCAATTTTCTTATTTTGATTATTGTGCTTCTCATCAGGAAAGTGCCTATATATAGCTATCACCGCAAAACAAGCAAATGGTACTTGCATCAAAAATGCTAAACGCCATGATTCAGCAGAGATAGAAGCAAAAACACCACCTAAAATCTGACCTGCGATAGCCATTATCAGTGTATAGTTAGATAATGATGCTGTACCTTCTAACATATTTTCAGAAAATTTTAAATATGCTAGCCCTGCAACCGGTGCTGAGAAAGCTGCAAATAAACCTTGAATACCTCTAAAAATGAACAACTCAGTATCAGATGTTGCTATACCTGAAAGTAAAGAAAATAATCCAAATCCAGACGCTGCAAAAATCAGCGTACTTTTATAACCTATTTTCTCAGCCATCCAAGAACTAAGTGGCAAAAACATTCCCATAACAATCATATAGATACTAATCCCCATCTTTAAATGTACAGGTTGTATCTAGACTTTCTGCAATCTTAGGTAAGATATTATTCATAACTGTAGTATCAATAAGATCCATACCCATGATGGTTATTATTGCCATCATCACAATATTAAAATTAATTTTCTTCATTTATTTTTCTTAAATATTATTATTAAAAATAGTAAATTTAACTTATCTAAAAATAGCATAATATCATTTTTATTAAAATATCTAGGTTGAATTCTTAGATATTTTGATAGATAATTAGATACTAAATTGATAACTTATAAAGAATTAAATTTTCTTTTGTATGCTAACTTGATTGCTAATATGAATTATACTAGTTAGTATGTTGATTATAATGATTAGAGTTTTAAATAATGGAGATAACAATATGGAACTTCAATTAGAAAATAAACAAGAAATTATTGATCAATTAAATAAAATCTTAGAACTCGAAATGTCTGGAGTTGTGCGTTATACTCATTATTCTTTAATGATTATAGGTCATAATAGAATTCCTATAGTTAGTTGGATGCAATCTCAAGCAAGTGAAAGTTTAACTCATGCTACTGCAGCAGGTGAAATGATAACTCACTTTGGTGAGCATCCATCTTTAAAAATAGCAGATTTAAACGAAACTTATCAGCATAATATCAATGATATATTAATCGAAAGTCTAGAACATGAGAAAAAAGCTGTTTCAGCATACTATGAACTTCTAAAACTTGTAAATGGCAAATCAATAATATTAGAAGAATATGCAAGAAAACTCATAGTTGAAGAAGAAACGCACATTGGTGAAGTAGAAAAAATGTTAAGAAAACCTGCATAAAGGCTATTATCCTCGATGAGTTTTTCTTCTTATATACAAGCTTATTTATAGTTTTGTATCAATTCTTGGATTCACTAGAATGCGCTATCGAGATATTCAGTGACTTAAAGTATTTATGCATAAATAGTACATTTTGTCATCCTGAGCTAGTTTTAGGATCTCAATAAAATCAATACTTATAGTGAAATGGTAAAATAAATTCAGCATGACCTTCTTGTGTAGTTAGCTATATAAATTTTTTTACTATTTAACATATATTCAAATTTAAAATAATTGTTATTATTTTCATGTAATTTTAGAAATAAATTATCACATGATAAAGCTTAGAGTATTTACTCAATACTATTTTACAAAATATTGTCGAGTTAGCTATAATTCTCATTTTTAAAAAATATATGCTATTTGTTTAGAATATATTTTGATAAGGGTTGTAATTGTTTTTGGTGGTACTAAATAGGATAGCAAAAGTATCCAAGAGTATTGATTTTAGATATTATTTACGATTATATCAGAAAAGTTCAATGGTGCCGGAGACCGGACTCGAACCGGCACTCTGTTGCCAGAACCGGATTTTGAATCCGGCGCGTCTACCAATTTCACCACTCCGGCAGAAGTGATTATAAATCTTGAGGCCAATTTTCAATAAGAGTTCCTAAAGATAAACCAAGCTCAGACAACTTGTCTTTGATCTCTGTTAATGATTTTTTACCAAAATTTGGTGCTTTAAGAAGTTCGTTTTCTGTCTTCTGTACTAACTCACCAATTAGTCTAATATTTACAGCTTTTAAGCAATTAGAAGATCTAGCTGTTAGATTTAATTCTTCAACATGCTTTAATAAAATAGGATTTATATCTTTAGTAGGATCTTCTACAAAAATACCCTTATTAATCTCTTCAATATCTACGATATTTCTTAATTGATTTTGGATTTTAGTAGCTGCTAGTCTTAAAGCTTCCTCGCAATTCACATTACCATTTGTTTTAATATTAAGCTCAAGCTTATCAAGATCCGTACGTCTACCAACACGAGCATCTTTAATCTCAAAATCACAAAAAACAACAGGTGAGAAAGTCGCATCTAAAAGGAACTCACCATCCTTAAAATTATCTTGTGCAGGTCTAAAGCCTACGCCTTTTTCTACTTTAGCTTCTATTTTTAGCTTTTTACCACCATTGTAACTACAGATAAATACTTCTTCAGTTATTGCCAAACCTTCAGATAGCTTAGCTTCTTCTGAAAAAATTTCTTCTTCCGAGCCTGATAGTTCAAAAGTTATTGTCCCCGTTTCAACACCTTCTGCTAAAGTTACAGGCAGAGATTTAACGTTCAGGATAATATCAGCAACTGTCTCATCACATGGAATCACATCTTCTAAAGAAGTAACTTTACCATCATTAATTTTTATACTAGTAACACATGCACCAGCAATAGAGTAAAGCATAGTTTGCTTAAGAGCAAACCCAAGTGTATAACCTACCCCTCTCTCTAGGGCTTCAAAAGAAAACTTAGTAGCATTTTTAGCATATTCATCAATTTTAATATTAGTAGGATGTAGTAAATTTTCTAATGCCATAGCAGTTTAAAACCTAGTTATATTTTATAGATATAATTTAATTCCAAAGATTATAACATACAAATACAAAAATTTAATAACTTAATTTTACAACTTCTTGATTTTGTTTATACTGTCAAGCTTGGTTTTTATCTTTGCTTCAAAACCACTTGCTGTAGGCTGATAAAAATTTTGTATGATATTATCTGGAAGATATTGCTGGATAACATATGAGTTTGGATAGTTATGTGGATAAAGATAATTACTATCCTTATAATTCTTAAGGTGCTGTGGAACATCGATATTACCTAAGCTTTTAACGAGCTGCTGAGCTTGTGCCAACGCTTTATAACAAGCATTACTCTTTGGCGCTACTGCTAGATAAATAGCTGCTTGTGCTAATACTAGCCTCCCCTCTGGCATGCCTAATTTTTCATAAGCATTCCAAGCATCCATAGCTACTCTTAGTGCTTGTGGATCAGCATTACCAATATCCTCTGAGGCAATACATAGCATTCTTCTAGCAATAACTAATGGATCAACCCCATTATCTAACATCACACTTAACCAAAAGATTGCCGCATCAGGATCTGTCCCGCGTACCGACTTGTGAAAAGCTGATAACTGCTCATAAAAATCCTTCCCCTCACGATGAAAATCTCGCAAAGTCTCTCCAACAGCTTGATCAAAAAGCTCTTTGTTTAGATAAATTTCATCGCCTCTAGTACTAATTAAAAACATTCTCTCAAGCAGATTGAGGATTTTGCAACAATCTCCTTCATTATAATTATGCATAGCATTATATAAGCCATCATCAATTTTGAATTTATGTTTCGCTAGCACTTCATCTTGTGATAATGCTTTTTCGATAAGTTTTTGAGTAGCTACTAAACTTAATCTTTTAAGACGCAAAATAAGCAATCGCGAAACTAAAGCATCGTTCAAGTAATATGTTGGATTCTCAGTAGTAGCACCAATTAAAATAATTTTACCTGACTCAACATATGGCAAAAGTATATCTTGTTGAGATTTATTAAAGCGATGAATCTCATCTAAAAATAATACAAAACTATCTAGATGCTGATTATCTGTAATTAACTTTTTGATATCCTTAACACCAGAATCAACCGCTGATAACTCAAAAAACTCTAGTTTTTTTGAGCTTGCAATAATTCTAGCAAGACTTGTCTTACCAACTCCTGGTTTCCCACACAGTACTAAAGAACAAATTCCATCACCGGCAAGTATTTTTGTTAAAATGCCATGTTGTGATAATAAATGTTCTTGACCTACTAGATTGTGGTCTTATTCTTGCTGCTAATGGGATATATTTCTTTTAGTGAATCCTATTTTTAAAAAAATTAGCACATTGCGATTAGCTGTTGCGATATCAATGAAAAGTTGCTACAACTGTCTGAACATAGTGAGTTTTGTAGCTACCATTGATTAGCAACAAAGCGATAGCTAAGTGCTAAGCAGTTTTGCATACTTTTTCTGCTATGAAAAAAGTATGTCGCAATAACTGGCAAAGCCAGTTGCGAAACTATTAACATAAACCTTATACCTAGTCCATGATTTTCTAATTAATAATAATCTTATACTTACTTTTAACAAGCTCATAGAGCATACCTTCACGTACAGCACCATTTGATAATCTCATCTCAGAAATTCCAAGACAATCAAATATCGCATACAAAATAACAACCCCACCAGCAAGGACACTCTCACGATCTTCTCTAAGACCTTCAAAACAAATATGCTCAACTTCACGTTTGTCCATCATCATAGTAATTAAATCATTTAAAAAATCTTTAGTAATAACAGAATTACCCGTGAGTTTTTGACAAATATTTGTAACTGAAATAATGGTCCCAGAAGAACCAAGCACAGTACTCCAGCCTATTCTTTTATATCTATATAAGATTGGGGCAATTATCTCTCTAGCTTTAGCCGCTGCTGCATGAAAATTAGCAAAATCAAGCTTTTCATTTGCAAAAAAATCCTTCTGCATTCCGACACAACCCATATCTAAACTACGCGCAATTAATATTTTATTGCCTCTACCAATTACAAATTCTGTTGAGCCTCCACCGATATCTATGACTAATGTTTTTTGCTTGATATCATGATTGTCTCTAGCTCCAACATAGACAAGCCTTGCTTCCTCCAATCCGGAAATAATTTTAATCTTAGTACCAAGAGCTTTATCTAGCTTCTTTTTAAAACCTTTTATATTATTTTTTGCTTTCCTAAGAGTGTATGTGCCTACAGCACGGACATACTCAACTTTATATTTTTGGATTTCCTGTGCAAAAAACTCCAGACATTCGATGGCTCTTTCTTGAGCATCCTTACTAATTGTCAGATTATTATTAAGACCAGCCCTTAGTTGCACTTTATGCTTCTGCTTAGACAATGTAACAACCTCACCATCAGGCTTGATTTCGCTTATAAGCATATGAAAACTATTTGAACCTAAATCTACTGTTGCTACTATCTTTGACATATAAAACAAAAGCTTATTCCTTAACTACCCCCATTATAAAAAAATATCTGTAAAATAGCTAAAAAAATTTGTCTAAGAAGTTTTTTTGTTTATAATAACTAGTAATTAGTTTAACTTCTTATAAAATTATCAAGTATACAGCAGTGGATTCTGCTTAATCAGTTTTAAAATCAAAAAACTTAAAGGAAAGTCAAAGCATGTCAAAATGTATCGATATATCAGATAGTCAATTTGAAAGTGAAGTTAGTTAATAGTGATATCCCAGTATTGTTAGATTTTTGGGCACCATGGTGTGGTCCTTGCAAAATGCTTGCTCCAATACTTGATCAAGTTACAGAGCACTACGGTGACAAAATCAAAGTCTGCAAAATAAATATCGATAATAATGAAGAGACAGCGATGAAATTTGGTGTACGTGGTGTACCTACACTTATGGTTTTCAAAGATGGTGAAAACAAAGAGACTAAAGTTGGTGTAGTACAAAAAACTCAGTTAATCTCAATCGTAGACAAATATCTATAATTAGTTATATCAACATATTATTTTTATTAAATAGAGAACCCAATGAACTTAAATGAATTAAAGTATAAATCTGTTAATGAGCTAATGGATATAGTTCAAAGTCTAGATCTTGAGTCACTTCGTGCCAGAAAACAAGAGCTGATCTTCTCAATTCTAAAGTACCACGCTGATAAAGGTGAAGACATTTATGGTGAAGGTATTTTAGAAGTCCTACAAGATGGCTATGGCTTTCTAAGATCTTCTGATAGCTCGTACTTCGCCTCTCCAGATGATATCTATGTTTCACCTGCTTTTATTAGAAAACTAAATCTGCGTACTGGTGATAGTATTGTCGGTAAGATTCGTCCGCCTCGTGAAAATGAGAAATACTTTGCTGTCAAACACATCGATAGTGTTAACTTTGATTCTCCAGAATTAGCTAGAAAGAAAATTTTATTTGAGAACCTGACTCCTGAGTATGCTAAAGAAAGGCTAACTATGGAAATTGGAAACGGCTCAAATGAGGATATTACTGCTAGAGTTATAGATTTAGCGGCACCATTTGGTAAAGGTCAGCGTGGCTTGATTGTTGCACCACCTAAAACTGGTAAGACAATCATGATGCAAAATATCGCAACGTCTATTGCCAAAAATCATCCAGAGTGTAATCTAATCATGCTACTAATTGATGAGCGTCCTGAGGAAGTTACCGAAATGCAACGCTCCGTGCGAGGTGAGGTAGTTGCATCTACGTTTGATGAACCAGCTGCACGCCATGTCCAATTAGCTGAAATTGTAATCGAAAAAGCCAAAAGATTAGTTGAGCACAAACAAGATGTAGTAATCTTACTTGACTCAATCACAAGACTAGCTCGTGCATACAATACCGTATCTCCAGCGTCTGGTCGTGTACTATCTGGTGGTGTAGAGGCAAACGCCTTACAAAAACCAAAAAGATTCTTTGGTGCTGCGCGTAATACTGCCGAAGGTGGTAGCTTGACAATCATTGCAACTGCTCTTGTCGAAACTGGTTCAAAGATGGATGAAGTTATCTTTGAAGAATTCAAAGGTACAGGTAACATGGAGCTTCATCTTGATCGTAAGATTGCTGAGCGCCGCGTCTTCCCTGCTATTAGCTTTGATAGATCTGGTACACGTAGAGAAGAACTACTTACTACTCCAGAAGAGCTACAAAAACTTTGGGTGCTGCGTAAGATTCTTGGTGGTATGGAAGATGTCCAAGCTATGGAATTCTTAACAGAGAAAATGAAAGGCTCACTAACTAATGAAGAATTCTTTGAAACTATGAAAAGAGGCGCTATTTAGAATAATAATCTAAAATTAGATACTGATAATTATTAAATAACATTAAAGCATTTATTGCATATAAAATAGTATACAATCTACTACAAATTTATCTCTAAATATTTTGTCTAATAAGATTACTATTGTCAACTAGGGCCTCTGACCGTTCTCGTCTCGGAGTTCCTAAAGAACGGTTTACTGTCGACACTCATACTTTCAGGATGAAGAAGCACTAGCGTTGGAGGACTCCACTGCTTTAATTCGGGGGTTGCTCTGGTATTTATTTTATAATTTTCCATAACTTTGCTATTTTTATATCCAACTATATTTTAAAAAATCAAATGGACAATGTAAGTAGATTTTATTCTAGATATTGGATTATAGCGCGTTATAAATAAGGTTGTCAATTTTTTGAATTTTCTTATATGTAAATAAGCCTGTATACAACTAAAGAAAATAGTTAATCCGCTTAGCAAAAACCTTCTCTCTTTACTCAAAAATTCAGTAAGGGATTCAACAAATCTAGAGATTCAAATTTGATTAACAATCATCAAACAAATTAAATAATTCGATTGCTACTCAAATTTATCACCAAGTATTTTCTTAAAGCACACTTACAAATGTTACTCTAAGATGGACCAACACCAGAAGTTACTTCACCTCCCTGTAACGGCTTCCCCTTTAAGAGCGACTTTTCATTTATGTATATAGCAATAACAGGCGTAGCCCAAATCTTTTTTCCGCATCAGAAACTTTGGTTACATTTCCTCCTATTCTAGTAATCTTCATCGTTGCTCCTTAGAATTTCTAATAATTAATGATGAGTTGGATAATGCCACTTAATCAAAGCAATGTTATATCTTAACTGGAAATGACAATCAAATTTTAGTAAAGGATCACTAATTTAACTAGGTATGAAGAAACATTTGAAAGACAAGGTTATAGCCTACTAAGTATAAAAGTAGTACATCCTGTCATCCTGAACTAGTTTCAGGATCTCAATAAAATTGATATTTATAATGAAACGCTGAAATAAATCCAGCATGACATTTTTATCTGTGGCTAGCTATAGATAAGGTTAGTAATGGTTCAATGGTGAAGAGAAAAGTTAGGGAATATTTTTGACTGATCTTCAAATGTTTTTGTTAATCAAATCCACACAATATTGATTTAAACTTTTTGCCTGCTCATCACTAGCTGCCTCTGTATAGCACCTAAGCTCTGGAGCATTACCAGATGGTCTAAGATGGATAATATCTTGATTTGTCAAAGTTACTCTAACACCATCTGTAGTATCGATATTTTCAATGCTATTTTTACCATCAAAATGCTCCGATATAATTTTATCTAAAAGATCTGATTCACCTGCTAATATTGACTTCAAGATTTCTTGGCTTTTCTCGGAAGCAAAATCATCAATTTTACTACTTGCTGTATATCGAGATGGCAAATCAAATAAAAGCTCTGACACGGTTTTATTAGAGTTGATAGATAGCATCATTACAGCCAACATTGGTATAACAGCATCTCTTGTAGGCAGCGCTTTTAGAGTTTTATCATCTTTACAAATATCACTAGCCAATAGAAATCCTCCATTTGCCTCATATCCAACCACAGCATTTTGATTATTTGAGAGTAATTCATTCATTGCAGCAATTACATACGGCGAGCCTATTTTAGTTCTAATCACGTTACTAAAATAACCTATCTTTTCTGCCACGGTATTGCTACTTACTGGTGTCACGATAACATTGGCTTGGAGATATTTAGCTATCAGTACACCTAAAATATCACCTTTTAGCCAATTGCCATACTCATCACTAACTAGTGGCCTATCAGCATCGCCATCAGTTGAAACTATACTATCAACTTTATACTTGCTTGCCCACTGCTTAGCAAGCTTTACATCTTCCTGGCGAATTGCCTCGGTATCTACAGATACAAATTTTTCGGAAAATTCTAGCAAGATAACCTTAGCACCTAGTTTCTCTAGAATCTCTTTGACTATCTCTCGCCCTACAGATGAGTGCTGATAAAGCCCTATAGTCTTACCTGCTAGACAGTTGTTAGGGAAAAAATCTACATACCTGTCAATATACTGTGTATATGCTTGCTTACTAGGCTCTGGTAATTCTAGTTTTTGTAAAAACATGCCATTTTTATCAAAAATACTTTCATCAATGCTGATAGTTTGGCTAACAATCATTTCTTCATCTTCTTTGAGAACTTCACCATATGGAGTATTAAACTTAATACCATTTCTATCCTCTGGAATATGACTACCAGTAACCATAACTGACGGTATCTGATTAGATATACCATATAGCATTACAGCTGGTGATGGTATCTCACCACAGTATATTGGCTCATGACCACTATCTATGATAGCTTTAATAACAACTGTTGTTATTCTAGGGCTACTCTCACGTAGATCATGAGCTATAGCAATTTTAGTACCCTTAGCAATAGAGTATTTTTGCTCTAGGAATTGAATAAAAGCTTTTGTATAAAGCCAACAGATCTTATCTGTCATAGCTGAAACAAGACCTCTAACTCCACTAGTACCAAACTTTACGCCGCTAGATTTGATTATTTCTTTTATTATAGTTTGTCTCATTATATTTTTTTCTATCTAATTGTTTTTATATTAACTACTTGTATCTAGTCTAACAATATCGTCTTCACTTATATATTCTCCAACTTGTACTTCTATAAGAATAACTGGAATCTTGCCATTATTTTCAAGTCTGTGAGATTCGCCTATTTTTATATATACAGACTCATTTGGTCTAACAATAGACTTAGTAGTACCAATAGTTACCGTAGCAGTTCCAGAAATCACAATCCAATGCTCACTACGGTGATAATGTTGCTGTAATGATAACTTCTTGCCCGGTTCAAGTTGAATCGCCTGTATCTTATAACCAGACTTATCCTCTAATATTGTCGCTGAACCCCAAGGTTTATAAATTTGCTTATGCTGTAATAATTCACTTCGCTGCTGAATTTTCAAAACTTCGACTATTTTTTTGACATCTTGAGTTTTGTTCTTATCCGCGACAAGTATAGCATCTGCTGTTTCAACAATTATTAAATCATTAACTCCGACTGCAGCCAATAAACGATCATGCGAGCGTAAATAACTATTTTTGACATTACTAGTAATCACATCGCCAATAACCACATTACCACAACTATCTTTTGCAGCAATATCATACAAAGAGTCCCAAGAGCCAACATCAGACCAGCCACTTTGTTGCATAGGCACTATAGCAACATTAGTTGCTTTCTCCATAACTGCGTAGTCTATTGACTGTGATTGAACTAGGGCAAAGCTTTGTTTATCAAAACGCACAAAATCTAAATCCTGCTGTGACTTTTGATAAGTTTTTTCACATCCTCTGTAAATCTCTGGCTGTAACTTCTCTAAAGCCTCTAAATATGCTCTAGCTGTGAACATAAACATACCGCTATTCCAATAGTATTTGCCACTATCTAAATACTCTTGTGCAACGACCACACTAGGCTTCTCAACAAATTTATCTACCTTATAAACTCCATTTACAGTAGTCTGTACCCCTTGTTTAATATAACCATAGCCTTCATGAGGACAAGTTGGTGTAATGCCAAAGGTAACTAAAGAATCATCTTTAATAACTTTTTGCTGTGCTTTTTCGATAGCTTGATGAAAAATCTCCAGATTTTCAATATGATGGTCAGCAGCTAAAACTAGCATAATTGTATTTGGATCATTAGTAGCTAAATGTAGTGCTGCAAGTGCAATTGCTGGAGCAGTATTTCTGGCTAATGGCTCTAGGAGTATATCGCCTTTTTTATTGATTTTCCGCAACACTTCAGCAACTTGGAATCTATGACTTTCATTACAGACAACTACAGGTGAAGTTATATCCTTGACATTATCTAGTCGCTTAATTGTATTTTCTAATAGACTATGTTCATCAACCAAGCCGATAAACTGCTTTGGCGATGCCTCTCGTGATAGTGGCCATAGCCTTGAGCCGAATCCTCCAGATAAGATAATAGGAGTAATCATTATAAAAACCTAAATAACTTTGATATTGATTAATTATATAGAAAGCTAATATATTCAACAATAAATCAGCAAATTAAATATTGTCATAACTTAACTTACTAAATTTAGATAGTAGGTTTATAATAGGATCTCTAAAAATTACCTTTGTATGTTTGTTTAGATAATATTTGTAGTAAACCTTATACAAAGTAGAGCATCATTATGTCAGTTTTGACCAGAGAATACCAAGAATATTTTAGCAGCATGATATAGTTAATCCGAGAGTATTTTGTTAAACACATAAGAGATAGCATCACAAAATTTTTCAAAACTATTATTCACTTTTCTAAATATTTTTTTAAAGTTAGCCCAAACCTTTTCAATAGGATTTAAATCTGGAGAGTACGGAGGTAGATATAATATTTGTACATCAAATTTATTGGCTATTTCAATCAGCTTAGAGGATTTATGGAAACTAGCATTATCCATTACTATAGTAGTTTTAGGTTTTAATGATGGGCATAAGTGTTCCTCAAACCATTGATTAAAAATTTCAGTATTGGTATATCCACTGTACTCTAATGGAGCTATAATCTTTTTATCTGCATAATTATATCCAGCAACAATACTTCTTCTTTGTGTTTGATATGCTAAAACCTCACCATAACTAGGCTCACCAATTAGTGACCATCCTCTTAGGATAGAAAGCTTATTGTCACACCCCATCTCATCTATATAAAATAACAAGTTTTGAGCTATTTCTTTTAGTTTTTCTATATACTCCAACCTTTCATGTTCTTTTCTTTGCTTATATTTTGGAGTCTTTTTTAAAAACTAAAACCAAGTCTATTAAGACAATCATAAAATGTACTTCTTGGAATATCAGGGGCTAATGCTTCTTTTATATCTAATGCACTTGCATCTGGATGATCTATCAAATACTGTTCAATCAATGTTTTATCGGTAAAGCTAGCGACTCTGCCACAACCAACTCCTTGCTTTGAACTATAATCTCCGGTTCTTTTATAAAACTCTATCCATGAAACAACTGTACGCTTATCTATGTTAAAAAACTTACTCAGCTCGAACTCCGTCATACCTTCTTCATATTTATTAATTACGATGTCTCTAAAATATTGGCTATATGATGGCATTTTTATTAGACATTATAACATTTCTACAAATATCTTTTTCTACAAATATCTTTCGGATTAACTATACAACTCGGGTTGGTATAATAACTTTAAATAATTTGTCTTTATATTATTGATTTATAAATTAGTATTTGCTAATATAACTCTACTTGAGAATTTATAGGCTTATAAAAATGGATTTAATGCAGATGAAAGATAATGCTAGTAAAGCTTCTTCATTATTAAAAGCAATATCCCATGAGTCGAGATTATTGATATTATGCTTGCTACTCCGAAGAGAGATGACAGTAGGAGAGCTAGCAGAGTACTCTAGTTTGAGCCAATCGGCATTTTCTCAGCATTTATCAGTCTTGAGAAATAATGGTCTGGTCAAATGTAGGAAAGAGGCGCAAAATGTATATTACAGTATCAACGATCCTTCGGTAACAAAAATATTGGAGGCTTTGTACAGCATCTATTGCGGTGATAAATAATTAAAAAATTTAAAGTTTATATTAGTAAAATCTAAATTAGATAAAGTTAAAATAAGGAGACTAAGATGAATAAAGTAGAAAAAATATCAGTAAAGCAATTTCTTGACCTACAAAAAAAAGAGAAGGTTAAGCTAATAGATATTAGAACTCCTGCTGAGCATAGTAGAGAGTGTATTGATTGTGCTGAGAATATTCTTGTTGATGATATCTATGATGCTGATATTAAGCCTGATGAAGTAGTGGTTCTTCACTGCCAATCTGGTAATAGAACAAATCAAGCAGCTAGCAAGGTTTCTGGTTTAAACGCTAAGAAAGTTTACTTGCTAGATGGTGGTATCAATGATTGGAAACAGCATAAGCAACCAACACAAAAAAATGTTAAAGAACCTCTACCTATCATGCGTCAAGTACAAATCATCGTTGGTTTTTTAGTACTTTTAGGTGTGGTGCTTTCATTTACAGTATCACAGTATTTTGCAATTTTAAGTGGCTTCTTTGGTGCAGGACTTTTATTCGCTAGCTTGACTGGGACTTGTGGTTTAGCAGTGATGTTAGAGTTTTTACCATACAATAGGAAAAAATAATAAAATTGTAAACAGGAGCTTATGATGACTAAAAAATATCTAATCGTTGGAGGGGTTGCTGCAGGGGCTTCTGCAGCTGCAAGATTAAGAAGGCTAGATGAGTCAGCTGAGATTATCATGTTTGAGAAAGGTCCACATGTGTCATTCTCAAACTGTGGTTTACCATATCATCTAGGTGGTTATATTGAGCCAGCTGAAAAGCTGATTTTGATGACTCCGGAGAAGTTTGATAAACAATATAATATCGATGCACGTACAAACTCTGAGGTTATAGCTATTGATAGGATAAATAAGCTCGTAACTGTTATAAATCACCATAGTGGTGACAAATATAGCGAAAGTTATGATAAGTTAATCTTGGCTGTTGGAGCTAAGCCGATAGTGCCACCATTTAAGGGGTTAGAGACTATTGAGCATTTTATCCTTAGAAATGTTGTTGATGTCAAAAAGATTCATCAAGCAGTTTTTGATAAACAAAAGCCTGTCAAAGATATAACAGTAATTGGCGCTGGCTTTATCGGTGTTGAGGTTGCAGAAAATCTCAAAGAAAAAGGCTTTAATGTAACTATAATCGAGATGGCTAATCAGATTATGCGACCTTTTGATTATGAAATGGCAAAATTCTTAGAGAAAGAGCTACTAGATAATGGTGTTAATCTACTACTTGGTGAAAAAGTTGTTGGCTTTGAATCTGATAAGGTCTTACTTGAGTCAGGTAAAGAGATAAAAACCGATTTGGCTATTTTGGCTATAGGTGTTGCGCCAGATACTAACTTCCTAAAAGAAGTAGGTATTGATTTAGCAAAAACTGGTCATATTCTTGTAAATGATAACTATCAAACATCTGATGAAAATATCTATGCCGCTGGTGATGCTATTTTGGTCAAAAATGCTCTTACATCTCAGGATTTCAATTTACCTTTGGCAGGTCCAGCTAACAAACAAGGTTGTCTGATAGCAGATCATATCAATGGCTATAAGGTCGTAAATAAAGGTTATATTGGCTCATCTATCATTTAGATATTTAACTATACTGGCGCAGCAACAGGTCTAAATGAAGCTTGGATTAAATTTCATAATTTAGATATTGACTATGAAGTTGCTTATACTGCACCATTTGATAGAGTTAGTATTATGCCAAATGCAGTAAATGTTTTTACAAAGATATTGTTTGAGAAAAATACAGGTAAGCTACTAGGTGCACAAGTTATAGGCAGAGGAATCGTTGATAAAAGAGCTGATGTATTTGCTACAGCTATCAAAGCAGGAATGACGGTTGAGGATTTGCAAGATCTTGAGCTATGCTATGCGCCTCCATACTCAACTGGTAAAGACATTGTCAACCATACAGGTTATGTTGCTAATAACTTACTTAAAGGTGATTTTAAGCAAGTTGCTTTTACCAAAGTTGAAGAGTTACTGGCACAAAATGCACAAATCATCGATGTAAGAGAAATTGGTGAAACTCGTCGAGGTATGCTAACAAATGCAAAAAATATACCATTGTCTGAAATAAGAACTAGACTAGCAGAAATTGATAAAAATCAACCTGTATATGTGCATTGTCAAACAGGACAGAGATCATATAATGTTGTGTTGATGTTACAACAACATGGCTATGATGCATATAATATTGCAGGTGGCTATATTATGATTTCACATTATTATGATACTATTGCACATATGACAGGCAAAAAAATTTCCTTTACTAGATAAAGGAATGTTTTAAATAATGTGATGTTTTGCATCTAAGGAGAATTATGATTTTCAGGCAATTAATCGATAGAGATACTTATACTTATACTTATATTCTAGCTTGTGAGCGGACTAGACAAGCAGTGATAATAGATTCGGTAAGATTTAATGTTAATCAGTATCTAAAGTTACTCAAAGAACTAGATCTTAAACTGATCTACGCCATAGACACTCATGTCCATGCTGATCATGTCACTGCAGCAGGGATTTTAAGGAAAGAAACTGGTTGTGATATCGTTATCGGTGGCGAAAGCAAAGCTGAATGTGCAACCAAAAAAGTCTTTGATGGCGATATCCTAGAGTTTGGTAACTATCAACTAAAAGCTTTGTATACCCCAGGTCATACAGATGACTCATATTGTTTCATTACTGAGAATATGCTTTTCACAGGTGATACTCTATTAATAAGAGGATCCGGTAGAACTGACTTCCAAAATGGTGATTCATATGCAGCATATGATAGTATTATGAATAAGCTAATGACTTTGCCGGGTAGTACTATTATTTATCCTGGTCATGACTATAATGGTATAACTAGTAGTAGTGTCGCTGAAGAGAGACAAAACAATCCAAGATTGAAGGTTAAGTCACCAGATGAATACGCTAAGTTAATGGCTGATTTAAAGTTACCACCGCCAAACTATATAGATATCGCAGTTCCAGCAAATTTAAAATGTGGTATAGAAGAATAAAATGTTTTTGATAATTTTTGGCTTTATCTGTGGAATTGCATTAGGGTTGACAGGTGGGGGCGGCTCTATTTTGGCAGTTTCTTTGCTTACTTATGGTGTTGGTTTAGATTTTCATAGTGCTGTTACAATATCTTTGCTTGTGGTTGGTTTTACAGCAATTTTTGGTCTTATAGTCAATTATAAACAACATGATATCCATTATATAGCAGTAGCTGTAATGATTTGTACAGGAGTTGTTTTTGCGCCGATAGGTAGCTATATCTCGCAAGATTTGTCAGATAAGCTATTAATGTTAAGCTTCTCAATACTAATGATTTTGATAGGTGCTTGGAGCTTGCTAAAAGCAAAAATAATGTCAAGTTCACAGAAGTCGGTTTGTAAAAGTATTGGTTCAAGATGTATAGTAGCATTATTAATAAGTGGTGCTGTCGTTGGGACACTAACTGGATTTTTTGGTGTAGGTGGTGGCTTCTTAATCGTACCAGCATTAGTTTTCATAACAGCGATGCCGATTAAAAGAGCCATTAATACATCATTGTTGGTGATATTTGTTGTATCAATATCTGGCTTTATATCTCATTATGATAAGGCTAATATGAGCTGGTATATCGCGAGTATGTTTATAGTTGGTAGTGCTATTGGGATGCTTTTGGCAACTAAAGTCAAAAAAAGCCTCAATGATAAAGTTTTACAGACAATATTTGCTATTATGTTAGTGATCTTGGGTGTGGTGATTTATCTAATCAATTAGTCTTTAGCCAGCCGGTAATACTTAATCTTTTATTCTCAGTAAGTACTGGTAAAACTTCATGCTCGATACTTTTGCTATCAAAAAGAACTATTTTACCATCAGTTGGAAATATCTCTAGCGTTTGATCTTTTAAGTATAGTTTTAGCTGTCCACCAAAACAATCTTGCCAGTCTTGATTGAGATAGCAAACTACAGATATAGTACGTCGATCATCATTTTGAAATGTATCAATATGCTTTTTATAAAATGATCCTTGAGGATAAACAGCGTAATGAAATTCTTTAGTAACAATTCCCGCAAAGCAAGTTTTATTAATATACTCAATAAAACTATTTATTTTTTCAAAAAATACTTGTGCATATTTTGTTTCGTCTAGCCAAAAAATAAAATCACTGCGGATTGATCTTTCGAGATTTTCATTTAAACGATTACCTACAGCAGATTTTTTGAAATAATTTGCTTGATAAAGCTCTTCTAATTGTTGTCTTAGCTTGTCGGTTTCATCAGTTGTTAGCCAGTTATCAATGATGCAAAAATCCTTATTGAGGTAATCATTAATTATTTTTTCATAGAAAGGATTAATCGCAATTAAATCAGACATTATTATGCCCAATAGTATAGAGTAAGCGAATTATATACTAGAAATATTAACTTAGTTATCTATTTTTATGATAAAGTCTTCTAAATATTCATCGACATCTAGTTCATATTCAGAAATAGCAAAATGCTTTGCTGATTTTTTTTGTTTGTGCATTTCTTCAGTTGAGCCAGTATTCAGATGATGCCAATCAGGTAAATCTTTACCTTCAAATAAAAGTTTATAACTACAGCTATTAGGTAACCATTTGTGAGCATGATTTTTTAGTTGTTTATAAGTTAGATTTACACATTCAGGTACAAGTTGTTTCCTTTTTTGATACATGCTGCATTGGCATTTGCCAATATCAAGAAGCTTACAACTAACTCTAGTATAGTAGACCTCATCTGTTTCATCATCCTGAAGTTTGTTTAGACAACAAAGCCCACATCTATCACAGATTGACTCCCATTGTTCACTAGACATGTCCTTCAAATCAATTTGTTGCCACCATTTACTCATCATTTAAGTCTATTTCCGCTAATTTTAAAAATATTAAACTAAATTCTTTAAGAAAAATATAGTCGACTAGGTACAAAAGTAAGATATTATATCATTCTAACTAGTTTTTGGATCACAATCAAATCAGTACTTATAGTCAGATGCTGAAATAAATATGTGTTAGGCTTAATTCAGTATGAGATTTTTATGTGTAGTTAGTTTTTAGACTAAATAGAGAGTGTTTAAGAAACTTGTTGAATCGGCTGAGTTAGGACAGGTGAAATACCTGTTTGTACAAAAATTTGTTGTTGAATTTTAGCAAAAGCATTTTCATAGGCTTGCGGGTTAAGTATTGCTGAAGAAGTATTTATCGGAGTTCCACCTTGATTTGGATTTGGCATCGAGTTATAAACAACAAAGTTTATTCTTATACTCGAGTTTTTATTTGATTGTCTATAAGGTTGGATAAACGCAGTAGCTTCTGTATATTCTGAATCACCCCAGAAGTTTGCAGTTTGAGTACTCTTTGCGGTGATTATTCCACTATTAAAATTAGCATCTTGAATTATATAACCAAGATTTTGCATAACTGTGACAGTAGCGTCAAAAGCTATTCTTAAATCAACATTAAAGACTTTTGTTTGCATTAGTTGAATTTGTAATGGTGTTAGGTTAGGTTGTTGTGGTCCTGAAGATGCGCAACCAGACAAAACTAAAACTATGAAATAAACTAAGTAGTTAATTTTTTTAGCATTTTATAGAAACCTCATCTAGAAGTTAGTTGATAATGATTTATAGTCAGAAACAACATTACCTTTGAAGGTAATAATAATAGTCATGGTTTTTTGCGATTGCATAAATCCAGACTCTTCAGTATTTTCACCTGTGATGAGAAGAGTTAAAAACCCATCTCTTGCAGCATTGTTTTCAACAGTTGCATTGGTTTGGTATGTCCATACTGATTCACCATCTGCATTTTGAGTAACTATATTAGGAGAGCCAAAAGCATTTATAACTTGATCTTTGGTAGTTACTCCCTTTTTAAGTGTCAAAGAGACATTACCAGAGGTATATGGAGTTTTCACAAAACCAACATTTTCTGGGTTGGTATTACTCACACACGAGCTAAGGATAAATGCTAAACCTAGCATGCAGATAATATTAAATTTCATAATCGCCTCACTAAATAGTATAAAGTGTTTTAGTCGAGAACATTTTATTACAGATATTGACAGAATGGTATGTAAAACTTTGCTATTTTAGTAGTATTAAAGTTCATAAGAACTATATATATTATTGTTAATAAGGTATAATCACAAGCTATAAAATTCGCTAATCAATTACATCTACATAAAATTATGAAAACTACCGCTAGAGCTCGAAATAATGCTCGTTTATATGCCGTACAAGCTTTGTACCAAAAGAAAATCGCTGATAATACATTCTCTGAGCTTAAGATTCAGTACTATGCTGATAATGCTGATAGGCATTATACTGATTGGGATCTTTTCTATAGACTTATAGATGCAGTTAAGACAAATCAAGACACTATAGACAAATATATCAAAGAAAACTCAAGTAATGGTGTTGAATCAATCAATTATGTTGACTATGCAGTATTGCAAGTAGCTATAGCAGAACTGATAGAGTGTCTTGAGAATCCATATCAAGTGATTATAAAAGAGTATGTTGAGATATGTTACAGCATGGGTACTGAAGAAGGTTATAAGTTTATTAATGCAGTATTGCAAAATCTAGCTAAGTCGATTAGAGGTGAAGAGTAAATTTATCTTGAGATGCAAGAAAATTAAACTTGCTACGATGTTGTAATTGTTTATTTTTATCCAAAGTTGCACTTAAAGTAGCTTGTTTGAATTCTTGATGAGCTAATATATCACCATTATAATCAATAATCATACTATCACCCGCATAATTAAAATTAGGATCGTTACCAACTCGATTACATGCTACAACAAAAGCTTGGTTTTCTATAGCTCGAGCTTTTAGTAATGCTTGCCAATGTTGACGGCGAGATTCTGGCCAGCATGCGACATTGATAAGAATATCATAATCATTATTGTTACAGTTAAACACTGGAAACCTTAAGTCAAAACAAACGGTTACAAGGATATTAAAACCTTTATAGTTGATAATTTGGCGTTTATTACCCGCTGTATATTTTTTGTCTTCACCAGCATGGATAAAAAGATGATTTTTATCGTATGTATAAACCTGTTTCTCAGGAGTTACAAAATACAGGCGATTGACAATTTTATCATCACTATAGGTAGCGGCACTACCAACTATCGCGTAGTTCTTGCCTTTTACTTGGCGATACATCCAATTAACGATGTCTTGTTGTGTGCTTGCTTGGTCAGTTGGATTCATTATAAAACCAGTATTAAACATCTCACACATTACGATGATATCAGTATCTTGGTCAATATTTGCAATGCTATTCTCGAGATTATTATAGTTGGCTTGTTTATCAGCCCAGATAATATCTGATTGGATTACACTAACTTTTAGTTTTGACATGGCTATTATCCTCATATAAAAGAGTTATATTTTATAGAGAGTTTAGCAAGCTTTAGTAAATTATTTAATAGTAAATTTATGCTATTACAAAGCTATCTTGTATATTGACAAATAAATAATGCCATAATATAATAGCACTTAACTAAACTATGTATATCAATAAATAATATGAAAGGATTAAAAGCAAAAATATATATAATTTTTTTGGCTGCAGTGCTAGCGGTTATTTCAGGCTGTGCTACTGACAAAGGAACCCAGTATAAAGATGGTTATTATATAACTACGCTTAACTATAATTTTAATACGGTTTATAATGCTACTCTGCAAGCAATACAAAACGGACAAACATTTGATTATAAGAGTAACCCATATGATATATCAGTTAACAAAAATAATGGAACTGATGCTGAGATAGTTTCTGCTAGTGATAGCGATTCTACAGACTCTCTACAAGTAGCAATGAAGAAGTTACCTAATAATGCTACAAGGATTTCAATTAAATATGGTAGCCAAGGAAATTCGATTAGATCTTCAGCGCTAATAGGCATAATAGAAGGAAATATTCGCTACGCTAATACATAATATGTAAAACTTAAAACTTTTATATATGATTGAATTTATTCTTTAGTGATCTCAAAAATATTTCTTAACATTTCTTCTCTCTCTATAAGCTTTGGTTCTACTAAGTTTTCATTTAATATATCTAGATCATCAATATTATCAAAACCTAGACCATCAATATCGCTAGACTTAGTATCTGTAGGTTTTTGCTCTGCTGAATTAAGAGACTTTGAAGCATAACTATTATCTTGAAGAGCTAATTTTTTAGCAGAATTTAGAATTGTTAAGGTTTTATTATAATCTGTAGAATTTAGTTTTCTATAATCTATCCCATTAATAATAGCATTAATCCAAATCGCGACATATCTGCCACAATCTGTTTGTAAAGGCATTTGAAGATGTATGTTATCCAAAGAGATTTCTACTTTGTATGTACTATTAGCAATCTTTGGTATATTATGAACATCATTTTTTGCTTTTGTAGTATCAATATATGCAATAGATGAATTTACTCTTTCAAGTCCTTGCTTTAACGATTGTAATACAGAAAAACTGGCATTATTTGCAGCATGTGATATTAGAGAATCAACCATATTTAGAGTTATTGTTTTATCATAATTATCAATAGTTACTTCAAGAAGCACAGCATGAGACGCATTATTTGATGATATTACAGTTCCTCCATATAAAATCTTTATTATTTTTTTATCAAAATATTCATTTGCATATTTTGTAATATTTTCAACAATAGTCATATATTGTCCATAGTTTTTGGCTCTAAAAGATAATCTCTTTCCATCTTTATAACTATAAATAACAACTTCATTTTCAGATGGTTTATAAATACCTCTATCTCCTCTGATATTGGCAAGATTCTTTATATAATTATCAGCCACAAAATTGCTAGTACCAGAAACACCATATTTTGCTTCGAAGATTGTTTCGCCTGCGACAACTCCGTCAAAGTAGTGTTTCAATCCTCCATAAATCTTTTCAACTAAATAAGTTTCTGCCCTTTTATTTATTGTATTAGCATTCTTTTTAAGATAGCTGTTAACACTTAAAATTTCTTTATTACCTTTAGCTACAGTATATGCAGATCTAACATATTCGTTTTTTTATTTTTCACAACTATTGGGTAACCATATTGTTTACCAACAAGATTAGTAATTGAACTAGACCAAGTATTTCTATCAATTCGAGCTTCTATTGGGACACCTTCTAAGATACTAAATTCTGAGTCTAATTCTTTACAGTAGTTTAATAAATCCTGAGAATCTTTAAGAGAAACTGCATATCCATCCTTCTGCATACCATTTTCGAAGAATTTTACTTGTTTAATAGCTATATTTTTAATATTAATAGGTTTATCACCTTGAAGCTCACCATTTATATAACAATATAAATTATTGGCATAGCATGATACTGGCATAAGGGCTAAACTGTATAATGTACAAATAATTGGTAATTTAAAAATTCTATTTTTGATATTTCCCACTAAAATTACCCAAAATTTACCAAAAAACCTAAGATAGTATTGGTGATTTATTTTAGAGTTTTTTTGCATTAGATATTCGCTAGGATTTTAGCTCCTTTGATTATGTCGTGATCTTTTTTGGCAAAGCATAGTCTTAAAAGACCATCTTGAGGAGTCTCAAAAAGTGATGATATTGGCACTAAACCAACACCATGTTCTTTGATCAAATTACTAGCAAATTTATCACCATCTTGATTACTTATATTACTATAGTCAAGAATTTGAAAAGGTGAGCCTTGCCAGTCAAGGATTTTGAATCTTGTACCTTTTAAGTGCTCTCTTAATAACTGATTTTGCTTTTTGTAGAGTTTATGCAGATTTTCATAATATTCAGGATATTCTAGTATCCCCTCAGCTAAGGCTAATTGCATTGGATGTACTGCAGAGAATGTTGCAAACTGTTTTATTGCGAGCATATTCTGTATCACTTGTGGTGGGGCGATTGTTACACCTTGGCGCCAGCCAGTAACATTGTAAGTCTTGCCAAGAGATTGGAACACTACTAGCTTATGATGTAGCTCTGGTATTTGTATAGCACTTATAAAACTCTCTCCTGCGTATATATGTTCATAAACTTCATCAGAGATTACTAAAATGTCTTTATCTTTGACAATTTTTGCAATTTCTTTGAATTCATCTTTAGATATAACTGTTCCCATAGGATTATGAGGAGAGTTTAGAATTATGAGTTTAGTACGATTTGTAATAGCATTTGCAATAGCGTTTATATCAATTTTACCATTTGGTAGTAGTTTCAGTCTGACACATTTACCTTGATTAAATTTTGTGACTCCGGCATAAGTATCAAATATGGGATCAAACATAATAACTTCATCACCTTGACCAACATAAGCAGAAATTATACAGAACAAGCCTTCTTGAGCACCTGCAGTAATAGCTACATTATCGATGGTTATATCTGTGTCATAGCATCGTTTAGTTTTTTGTACTATTGCATTACGTAGTGCGACAGCTCCTGGAATTGGAGAGTATTGGTTTTTGCCATGCTGTATATAAAAGTTTGTACGTTCAATTAACCACTCGGGAGTATCAAAATCAGGAGCTCCTTGAGTAAAATTTAAAGCTTTATACTCATTTGCCATCAAAGCAAATTTGCCATATACAGATGGCGTAGTGTCGATATAAGATTTCGCTTGGATCATAATATTTTTTAGTTATGAAGATAATAGTTAAGATTATAGTATAAATCGTTAGATAAATTTAGCTTTATTCGTTGATTTATTGTTGATAATAAAAGTATTTATTTGATGTCTAAATTAATTTAAAGAAAAAGTTATATAGGTGAGATTATTTTAAAATCTTGATCAGCTCTGCAATAGTTATCTCTTGTTTTTCTTGAGTTTTGCGATTCTTATATTCAATCAGCCCTTGCTCAAGTAGTCTATTGCCAATTACTACATGATGAGAGTAACCAATTAGATCAGCATCAGCGAACATCACGCCAGGTCTAGCACCTCGATCATCTAATAGGACATCAATACCATCTCCAAGCAAGTCTTGATAAAGTTTATCTGCTACTTCTTTAATCTTGTCAGATTTATTGTAGTTGATAGGTAGTATAGCAACTTGGTATGGAGCAATAGACTCAGGCCATATAATCCCATTTTCATCATGAGATTGCTCAATTGCTGCTGCCATCACACGCGACACTCCAAAACCATAACAACCCATAAGCATAGGTTTAGATTTACCATCTTGACCGATTATATTTGCATTCATTGGTTTTGAGTAGACATCTTCAAGTTCAAAAATATGACCAACCTCGATACCATTTGTAAGTTCTAGAGTGCCTTTACCATCAGGGGAAATATCGCCAGTTACTACATTTCTAATGTCGGCGATTTGATAGTTAGTTACATCTCTATCCCAGTTTACATTTGTAAAGTGATAATCATCTTCATTAGCGCCACAAACTAGATCTGTAATAGCAATTGCACTGTAGTCAGCGATTATACTGATAGGGCAGTTATATATACCAAGCGAGCCTGGATTAGCATTAAATATTGAAAAAATCTCTTCTTTAGTAGCTAATGTATATGGTGCAATAATTTGATCAAGCTTATTAATCTTAGTTTCGTTTAATTCATGATCACCTCGGATAACTAAAGCAAAGAAATTTCCTCCGGCATCTTTGATAACCATAGTTTTGATAGTCTTTTTAATATCAAAGCTCATCTCTTTACAGAGTTTTTCGATAGTTTTGATGTTTGGAGTGTGTATTTTCTCAATGGTATTTTGAGAGTTTACTCTTTTGCTTAGATCAGGTTTTGCATAAGTTGCTAACTCAATATTTGCAGCATAGTCAGAACCATTACTATAGCAAATAATATCTTCACCAGCATTTGCTAATACCTGAAACTCATGACTATTATCACCACCTATAGCTCCGGTATCAGCTTTAACAGGGCGATAAGCTAAGCCTATTTTGTCAAGGATATTGCAGTAGGTTGCGTACATTGTATTATAAGTATTGCGTAGACATTGACTATTTTCATGAAATGAATAAGCATCTTTCATTATAAATTCACGTGCACGCATTACACCAAAACGAGGGCGAATCTCATCTCTGAATTTAGTTTGGATTTGATAAAGATTTAAAGGCAATTGTTTGTAGCTTTTGATAGTATCTCTAGCCATATCAACAATTGGTTCTTCATGTGTTGGACCATAACAGAAATCTCTATTATGTCGATCATGTAATTTTAAAAGTTCTGGACCAAATTTATCCCAGCGATGAGTTTCTTGTAAAAGCTCTGAAGGTAGTATACTTGGTAAAAGTAGTTCGCTTGCTCCAGCTTTATTCATCTCATCACGTACTATATTTTGGATTTTTTGGAGTACCTTTAGACCTAGAGGCATCCATGTATAGATACCAGAAGCTAGCTTCTTGATAAGACCAGCTTTGAGCATATATTGATGACTAATTAGAACTGCTTCTTTTGGTAGTTCCTTTGTCGTAGCAATTAGAGTTTGTGTTGCTTTCATAAGATCTATAAATCTAAAAATAAAAATATGAGCTAAATTATAGCAAAAAATAATTTATAAAATATAAAAATTGACTCTAGATGGAAGGAAGTTAAGGAGATATGAAAAAACTAAGGAGTACCATCTAGAGTCATTTTTATAACTAGCAATTTTAGCTACTTAATCATCGCTACAATAATTTGCAGTACTAAGATTGAAACTATCTTTGGGGCTAACAATTATATGCTTATTAATTTGCTTGTCAATAATATTTTATAATTTCTCTCTGTACACGATGATTTTTTCATAATTTAAGTTCTTTAGTTATTTTGCTGAATATTTTCAAGCATAACTTAAAGTCATAGCTTGAAACAGATATTTTATTGATAGCATTAGCAATCATATCTAACCCATATCTAAAGTATGAGTTTTGTGGTCTTCCATGCTTTTTACGACATGTTTTTTGAATAAACATATCCTTACTCTCCCAACCTTATGTGCCCAAACAAAAGCTAAAGATAATAGACCTAGCATCTTTGCTATTTTATTTTTATCAGTTAGGTGTGTATCTTCAAGATTAAATCCTCTATCTTTTAAAGCTTAAAATAAGTTTTCAATTTCCCATCTCAACCCATATGTGGGAATAAGCTGCTCGACATAGCAATAGTTGCTAGCAACAATAAGTAACTCACCATCATTAGTTCTAGTACCAGATAAACATCAATATCTCCAAGTTGTTGTATCTTGGTAAGATTTTTATGTTCGTGAATACCTGTACTATAAAATAATTTGGATACTTTAGATTCTCCGGCATTTGAGTCCATGATCACAGAATTATTGCGAATTCTAATAATGTAACTTATTTGCTGTGAGTCTAGCCAAGTAAGCCAAACTCTCTATCACCTAATATACTGCCTATACACTCTTTACCAAATTTATTTACAAACTTTTTAACTAGATCTATACGAGTTTGTGAGTCGCTATTACCTCTATGATCTAGCTTATAATATAAAGGTATTGCAATAACTTCATATACGGCTGAAAATACTAAAATATTTATATTATTTTTAACAAATTGCCAATTTGTTCTATCTAGTATAAAGTTAAATTTACTTTTTTGGGATAGAGGTTGACGGACATTAAATTCAGTTATAGCATCAAAATCAATCTTCATATCTTTTAGAAAACTTTGTATTCGCCTATAGTTGGAGGCTATTTTATTATTATTTTTAAAGTGAATCGCTATCTTTGACAAATTAATTGTTTGTGCTGATAGTAAGCCTAGCAATATATTGCTAAAGCAGTCTATGCTTGACTTATGCCAATTAAATATTTTCGATAAACTTCGTTTTAGCTGATTAACGTACTTTTCATTTATCTCCAATAATTAAGTATATATGGCTTTAGTCAGCTTTTTTCAACTCTTTCCTCGTGTACAGAGCGAATCGTCTGATGTGGTTGATTTTTACACAACGACCGTATAGAATATTTTAAGTATCGAATAGACTAAAAAGGGATGCTAATGATTTACAACCAAAGTAAAGTTCACACGGCCGAGGTGCTAATAGTCGATATAAAAAAACCATGGTCTCCTCCTAATATAGAGATGTATTGCATTAGAACTACCCCTCGAATCGATGGCAAGTCTACCTTTAATCCTAACGAATCTCAAGCAAATTATAATGGGTCATCGTAATAGTACTTTTTATTAGGGTATTTGTTTAAACAAAATATTTATAGATAAATGTGTAGTAGTTATTGAAATACTTAATTTGTTTGATAATTGTTTCTAAAATTTGTATCTTTAAATTCGTATTAACCCTTACCATATTCTTAAATTGTAAGATTAGCAGTATGTGCTCATAAAGTTGGTTGATTTTGATTACAAAATTGTTTTTGGTTTTGTCTTTCAAATTGATAATACCATTATGTGATGTTTTCTCTACCAAAAAATCAAAGCTTTTTGCATTTGGGCTGTTGAAGTTTCTATAGTCAGTTTTATCAGGGTGCTCTATTAGTTTTAATTTATTGAATATTTATTTGATAATTTTTACAGCTTTACGCAGTTTGTTTTTAGTTTTTTCCATGATGATAAAATCATCAACATATTTTTATAGATTATGTCTAGTTTGTCCATAGATATATCAAGTTCATGCAGATATATGCAACCAAGTACTGGTGATAGAGGAGATGATTTTGATATGCCTGTTGATGATATCAAAAGCTTGCTTAGAACCACCACTATTTTTATTTGAGATACAGTTTTTAGAAAATTCATCTTTATTTCTTTAGGCTCTCAGCAATTGTTTTTAGAACTAATGAGTATTCTACGCTACAAATAGTTAAGTATTCACAGTTGATTTTACTATATATTACTGTTGCAGGCTCAAATTGATATTGACTGGTATTAAGCATTATATTTATTTGATTGAGGACGGTGGTTTTCTTGTATAAAGATATATTTTTTGCTAATTGGTTATTTAGCTCAAAAACTGTTTATTATAGCCCATTTTTTTGACATAAAACTTTTAGATTGTGCTTGAAAGTATTCAGTAAAACGACAAAGCAGCTTAAGTTATAAAAAATCATCGTTTACAGAGATGATTCCTTTAACGATTAAATAGCCAATAACTATTTGGATCAGATGGACATAAGTGTGGACCACATTCAACAAATACATTTAATGTATTTGCTACTGTTAGGATTAAGATTAGAATTATAGCTAGTTTTGCTAAGATACTTAATTTTTTCTTCTTATTTTCATTTGGGGTGATTAAGCCACAGATAGCAGCGTACAAGATAAAAATAATACTTACGATGAAATTCCAAGTATACATATGTAATGAAAATACCGCCTCACCATAATTTCCAGTGCCTGGCACAATATGCAAAAGTATCTGAGTAATTGCCATAGCAGCATTTAATAATGCAACTAAAATTATAAGCAGATAATGCTTATAATTATTGCCGTGAGTTAGGTTTAGTAACAGTCCAAAAGTTAGTAAGCTTAAAGCCATTCTTTGAAATACACATAGTGCACAAGGCAATTCTTGAAGAAATAGCTGATAATAAAAAGCCATAGCCAAGATTATACTGATACCAATGATAGCTAAAGAGTCAAAAAAGTCTAGAATATCTTGTTTCATATTGATCACCCTATAACTGAATATTTATGTATCTGATTGTGTGAGGTATAAATACCACTAACAGTAATCCTAGCGATATGAAAAATAGTATTTTGGCTATTTTATACCTATTTGTTATTGCAAATATTAGACTAAGTAGAGTAGTTGAGAATATTAATAGTATCATCTTAATCAAAACCAATGGTTTGTTTGGATAATCAAATTATATTCTAGTTTATACTATAAGTTAAATTGAAACTTCTAAATTGATATATAAGTAACACTGATATGCTATTAATAGGCACACTTAGGGCTATTTAGAATTCATAAATTTAGAGATAAGAAAGGAGGAGAAAAATATAAACTACCAAACAGCCCTAAGTAAAACTTTTAGTATTATGGAAAAATTTTTCTGGAAACTTTTGTGGCTCCCCGAGACGGACTTGAACCGCCGACCAATTGATTAACAGTCAACTGCTCTACCGACTGAGCTATCGGGGAACTTGTGAGGTATTATATTGGTGATTTTTGAGGCTGTCAACTAGTTTTTATGTTTTTTATAATTTTTTCTCTATAATCCTAATTATTTTAATTCTACCAAAAGATTACTACATTCTGGGATTTTTGAGATCTCTGAATATTAAGTTTTTAACAAGTTTATATACTTAGATGTATATGATAAGATATCCTAAATCAAAAAATACTACTAATAGAATTAATATAAGTAATGGAAAATCAAGTTGTACAAAAACAGCAAGAATTAGTCGAAGAGCTATCATTTTTTGAGGATTGGGAAGATAAGTATGATTATGTTATTTCATTAGCTAAGCAGCTACCAGAATTCCCTGAGGAGAAAAAGACCGAAGAAAATTTAGTCAAAGGTTGCCAATCACAGGTTTGGTTTGATAGTAATATAGATCAAGGTAAGCTAAATTTTATAGCTACAAGTGATGCTTTGATAGTCTCTGGTTTAATAGGAATGCTTTTAAGAGTTTATAATAATGCTACTCCTGCAGAAATACTAGCTTCAAATACTGATTTTATTAAGCAGATAGGTTTTGGTAATAATTTAAGTACAACACGTGCCAATGGCTTAAAATCAATGCTTGATTATATATATGCTACAGCTAAACAAAATCAGTAAATGAAAATACTAGTTTGTCGCCCTCAGAATGATGCTGTCAATTTAACAGAAAAACTCTGTGCAAATGGTCTTTTAGCGGTAAGTTTACCAACTATCAAAATTTGTTATCAAAAAATTACTGAGAGTGTTCTTGACTATACAAGTCTAGTTTTTACTAGTAAATATGCTGTTGAAAGCTTGTTTAGTCAATATCCAATCGATTTGTTTAAAAATAAAAAGATCTATAGTGTTGGTGCCAGTACTGCTGCTATATTAGAAAAATACCAATTAGCTGCAATATATCCAGTTAGACATGGCTCACAAGAACTTTTAGATATCATATTAAATCAAGATATTTCTAAAGAAAAGTTTGCGATTATTTCTGGTGTCTCTGGTAATGATCTTTTGCTTGAAGAGTTATCAAAATTAACACACTGCCATAAATTTGAGACGTATTTACGAGTTTTTATAGATCTTGATGAGTTGTTAGATACTTATAATAAACTTTTTTTACATAATCAGCCGGATATTATAATTGCTACAAGTCTTGATGTTTTTAAATCATTAAATAGAATTTTCGAAAAAATAACTACTCCAAAGGCTGCAACAATTACCATAACAAGCCTAAAAATGCTAAAATTTGTTAATCAACAAGGCTTTAAAAATACCTTAAAACTTGAGAAACTAGATAATAGTTATATCTGTCAAAGAATACTAGAATTTACAGAGGCAAAAGATGTCAGTAGAAAAAAACACCCAGCAACAAAGTAGCACTCAGGATAATCCAGCTAAAAAAACAGCAAGAGTAGATAATAAATCTTCAATAGGAGGGGTATTTGCTAAGATTACCTTAGCGGTATCTATAGCTGCATTAGGTCTATCTAGTTACGCGCTTGTTAACTCAATATCTCAGACGAGAAATTCTAATGCTAATTTTCAGACATATACAGCCTTTGATAAGCAACTTAAAGCAATCAAATCAAATCAAGATCAACAAAAGAATATCTCTAATGACTTAAGTACACAAAATGATGCACTAACACAGAGTGTTAAGGCACTTCAATCACAACTGATAACTATTAATAATCAAATTGCTGTTCCTGCAAAAGATTTGTATGTGCAAATGAGTATAATAAACATTCAATCAGCTATAAATTATTTGATTTTAGCTAAAGATGTTATGGTTTTTGATGGCGATTCTCAAAAAGCATCTGAGTTAGTAGATAATGCCTTCGATAAAATACAAGCTAGTAGAGTGGCGAGTGTAAGTGCTAGTGAGCGTCAAAATATAAAAAGTGCTTTAGAGCAATATTCATCAAGAGATGAAATTATCAAAGAGTTTATCGCAATTGAGCAGCAGTTTGCTAAACTTCAGTATTTAACACCAGAAAATATCTCTACTACAGTTAAATCTCAAGATTCACAAAATAAATATATGAAGCTTTTAAGCGCTATTGTTGAGATTCAAGATATACCAAAAAACCAAACTTTAGTGGCAACTAAACAAGCTAAAGAGTTTGTGGCTGATAGTATGTATAGATCTTTAATTTCATTACAAACTGCTATGTATATTAACAATCAAGATGCTATAGATAAGGCTAAAAATAATCTTATTGATATTGTTAAAAAATATTTTGTTCAAAATGATGATGCCAAAAAACTTATAAGTGCTATACAAGGAATCAAAGCTCAAAATCTTGATAGTTTTAACACTAGTATTGATAAGCTTATTAGTCAGTTATCAGAACAACAAAATCAACTTCTAGCTCAACAACCAAATTTAAATAAAACTAATATAAGCGCAGAAGGAAGTCAAAAATGATAAAAGTTTTTAAACTTATAATAGCTGTTGCTTTAGCTACTTTAGTTGGGATATGGGCAACTAAGTATCATGGTTATATCATGCTTGTATTAGCAGATAAAACTATCAAAATGAATCTAGTCGCATTTGTGTTTATAACTTTTATTTTACTGTTTATATTAATCCTTGGTGTTAGGATTATTGTTTCAGTTTTTAGGTTTCCCTATCTATTATTCAGTTGGGTTATAGGACTATTTAGTGTTGATAAGCAGGAAAGGTTTGCTGATATTGTTGCAGATATAACTCTTGAAAATAATAGGCTAGTTAAAAAGTTTAGTATCGGTCATATTTTGAGATTGACTCCTAAACACTTAAAAGAATATGTTCTCTTTAGGAAGTTAAATCTAATTGCAGTTACACAAGATATCAAAGAACTAGAAAAAGCTCTTAAGCACATTGATTCCAAAACATTCACATATAAGTTTTTCGAAGTGTACAAGCTTTATCTAGTTCAGAAGTTTAGTGAAGCACAGACAAAAATATCTATAATGCTAGAGAAAAATGACCCAAGATTTATGCCTAATATTGTCAATCTTGCTGGTAATATTGCTTTAGCAGATAGTGATGATGCTTTTGCGTTGAAGATCCTAGAGAAGTACGATGCTTATCTAAAAGAGGATCTTGAGGAAAATCTCATAATTCTAGCTTTAAAATCAGCAAAAGATGTTGCTAAATTAAATGATATTTATAATAAATCTGATACAACTAAAGCTTTAAGTACAGTTTATTTAGAGCAGCTGATTAAATTCGGTGAAATGGTTAGTGCAGAGAAGTTTGCAAAGAAACAATTAGCAAATTTAAATATATCTGCAGAAATGCTTAAACTTTATATCAACGCTTTTAATATGCCAATTAGTAGGCTTTGCGATAAGGTGCTTGATAGAGCAGATCATGATTATAACAGTATCCTTACTTTATTAGATTTTGCGATGATCAAGTCTGATAATTATTGTTTTAAAATAATTTATGATTATATCGAGAGACACCTTAAGGACTTCTTATCTGCCGCAGAATTAGAAAAGTACTTTCATATTTTATGTAAGTTTTTTATAAAAAATGGCGAAGTAGCAGGTATAGACTTATCAGTAGCAAGATTGGTTTATACCAATAACTAAAGGGGTTTTTCGTATGCAAATTAAAAGATGGTTTTTGAATAATAGCTTAAGAAACTATCAGTACCTCTTATATGATAAAAGCCATGCTATCGTTATAGATCCTCTAAAATCTGATATTTTCGCTGAATTTATTGCAAAAAATAAATTACAGCTTGAGGCTATCTTAATTACACATAAACATGGTGATCATATTGCAGGAGTCAAAAAATTATTAGCGATATATCTAAATGCTAAAGTTTATGCATATACTGGAAATGATTTATTTAAGCCAGATATTTATGTTAAGGATGGAAGTTTTATAAATCTTGGATTTACTAGCTTTAGGGTTATGTATATTCCTGGTCATATAGATGATCATGTGTGTTTTTTATTTGAGCAAGAGCGAGCTCTTTTCTGTGGTGATACATTATTTAACGCGGGAGTAGGTGGTGTTCAAGCAGAATCAGCTGATATAAATCAATTATATGACTCATTAGTCAAAATTACTAAGTTGGATGGTGATATTAAGCCATATCCTGCCCATGATTATTGGCTTGGCAATCTCGATTTTGCATTAAGTATTCTTGCTGATGATAGCTATTTTAACTATTATAGAAATCAAGTTGCCGAATTAGCAGCTGAAGATAAACCAATAGTCAATTTAGCAGAAGAAGCCAAATTAAATATTTTTATCAGAGCGATGTCAGATAAAGCACTTTTGAAAGCATTGCCTGATTATAGTTTGGGTCGAGAAATGTTTGTTAAACTAAGACAATTAAAAAATAATTTTTAAAACAGATGATTTTTCTTTAGCTTCTGCTAATTTGCTAAGTTAGTTTATTCCAAATTATCTAAATTGTATTTTATATATTAACTTTTTGAATTATTGTTGGTTAAATCTTTGTCAGAAAATTTAGAGTCAGAGACTTTATTGTTATCTTTTGGTTCTATTTTGGTACGGCTAACCTCACGAGGGAAGCCACCATTTAGACCGATTCTCTGTAGCTTGATAATATCTGGAGCCATTGCACGCTTACTATCATAAGGGCCTATGTACATTCTAATCCAGTTGCCTACGCGTTCAAATTGGGGATTAAGACCGTCTTCTTTCATTTTCTTGACATACCAACTAGTTTCATCCATATTTCTGAAAGAAGCTATTTGATAGATATAAGTGTATTTATATTGTGCTCTTTGTGCTTCTGGCACTACATCTACCTCAACACTATCATGTTTTAGATTATTGTAAAATGTAAATACCATTTTATCATTCGAAGGATTATCTTTGGAACTCAAATCAGCCGTTTGATGATTAGTTGCTTCTGAACTTTGTTTATTATCTAGTGTTTTCGATTTTTGATTTTTTTCTGCTTGCAGTTCTATTTTGGCTTTTTCTTGTTCAGCTTTTATCTTCTTTAAATGTTTATTTACGAGTTTAGATGCTACAGCTACAACTAAAAGGCACACAACTATGGTTATCAAAATCTTTTTTTTCTTTGTATTTTTGGGCTGTTGTGGCTCTTGAGAGTTATCTTTGGCTGTTTTTTTAGGGATATCAAGTCTTGATAGATCTTTCATAAGTGTTATTTTTCAATAAATTTATTAAACTTAGTAAGTGTTTAATATGTTAATGTTATACTAGAAAAGATTATAATTAATAGTTATGTAAATATATAGGGTTTTATTATGACTTATAACAAAAATGATAAATTTATTGTTAGAGGCTTTCATACAAATTGTCCGGCTGCATTCAAAGATAAGATAATCGCAATGGGTGTGATTGAGGGTCAGCAAATGACCGTAACAAATAAATCAATATTGGGTGGACCAATTGCTTTTGAAACTAATTGTGGCGCATTTTCATTGCGTAAAAAAGATTTAGAGTTTTTAAAATTAGAAAAAATAAATTAAAAAAAGAGGCTATAAGATGCGTTTACGAAAAATATTCTTACTAACATCAATATGTACGGCTACACTTGCTACAGTCAATTTATATGCTACACCAACTACTACTAATATTCAGCAGTTAAGTAGCCAACAGCAAGATCGTATTAGAAGTATGCTCAAAAGTAACCTTGATTCGCTATTCCCATATCAAACACAGATAACTATAGGGAAAATTGATCAAGATAATAAGGGAACTGTTGTAGCATCAAATATTCTCATAATGAGCAACGACTCAGAAAACCCGAATCTAACTATAAATAAACTTATCTTTAAAGGTTTACATGCTAATCAAGCAATCAACAATAATTTTACTATCAAAGTAGAGGGCTTGAGTATAGCTAATCTAGCAGCAGCAGTAGCTAATAGTAATCTAGTAAGTTCGGAAGTTGATCCTAAACAGTTAGCTGATAATCAAGGATTATTTAGCATTGCTATGAATAGTTTGGGGCAAACTATCTATAATTTAGAAATTAATTATAACTATAACAATAGTACAATTGACTATAGTCTTGATTCTACGATAAATAATAAGCCATTACTAAAAGCAGCAGCGCAATTAACAGATATCGATTTGTCTAATACTAATGTTAACACAGATTTTCTAGCGACTCTGCTTGATGAATCAATGAGTGCTAAGATTAAAACACTTGAGTTTGATGCTAATTTCTCAGAAGTTTTAAGAGATATTACTAATAAGTATCTTGGTAAAGATTACAAGCAAACGCCTATTTTAAACATTAAAGCTCAGTTGGGTAAAAATCCAGACCAGTTAATGTTAAATGTTGACGGTAAGTTGGGTTCTCAAAATTATGCTAAATATAATATTATTATTAATGGTATTAATTTAGCAAGCTCAACAATCAATGATATTGTTGCTGGTTCTAGTAATGCTTTAGATAATGCTTACATACAGTCAAGCACGTCTAGCTCGCGGATTGAGCTTAATTTTGCAAGAGACTTCTTCCCTAAAGGTTCACCAATAATACAAGTATTTTCAGCTTTAGACAAAAACAACATTAGTTTTACGATTGTTTCGCAGCATCAGTTTGAGGGTACTAGTTATAATACTAACTTTTATCTAAAGGCGGATGGCTTGGCTAGCTTAAGTGCCAATGCTAATGCAGTAGTAAATGGTAAGCTAAATTTACTGCCATATCTTGGTACAAATGCACAAAACCAAACTAATCTGTATGATTGTACTAATCAGTTATGTTTAAGTAATGTTGATGTTAAATTTGCTAACTATGGATTACTCGAAAAAGTAGCTCGTCAGACAAACAATGATCCAAATACAACACCACAGCAAATTTTAGGATCTTACGGTGCATTATTACAACTTTTTGCAGTACAACAGCAGGATAAGTTTTTACAGCAAACATTATCAGCATTTGCTATATTTTTGCAAAATCCTAAAAATATAGCTATTCATGCTAAAGCAAATAAACCAGTTAATGAAAATGCATTACTGAACATGCTAGTTGCTGATGCTAAAACACTTAAAAAGTACAAACCAGTCAATAGTAATGGTAATGTCGATCTTAGAAATAACCCTAATGTTAAGCTCATAAACAATATTCAAAATATCTTCAAAATTAGTTTTGATGTTAATAAATAGTCAAAACATTTATATAAATAATCTAAATCTTTGAAAAATATAATTCTTGCTGATTTAAAGCAGTATCACTATTGACAACTACTCAAAATAAGGTAATATATGACTCTATAAAGCGGGAATAGCTCAGTGGTAGAGCACAACCTTGCCAAGGTTGGGGTCGCGAGTTCGAGCCTCGTTTCCCGCTCCACACTCTTGCATGTGTGGCTGGGTAGCAAAGTGGTTATGCAGAGGCCTGCAAAGCCTTGGACGCCGGTTCGATTCCGGCCTCAGCCTCCATACTAGCCTGGGTGGTGAAATTGGTAGACACAAGGGACTTAAAATCCCTCGGAGCTTAACCTCCGTGCCGGTTCGATTCCGGCCCCGGGCACCATTTATAGTAATTTTCTAATAGAATTCTTTTAATTTAAAATCTAAATAAAATAAATATTTTAGCTTTTCTACAAGGCTATAGTAAGACATATAAAGATTATTTACTATTTACATACTACTTTTGTGATTTTATGGATTTTTAATGTCATGAATAAAAGTTTTTATAGTATTAATCGGGTTTACTCAACAAGATAGGTCTTACTTAAAAACTGCGTATATTGAAAGATTTTACAACTCTACCAATTATGACTGCATCAGCGGGTGATTTAATTTCATCATTATTTTGAAGTTTTGAGTTTAGCGGCATCAAATACAAACGATTATTATCTTTATATAGTAATTTAACAGTAGCACCATCGGAGTTTCTAGCTACTACAACTTTATCAATTAAATCTTGGGGGTTAACTTGATTAGGATCTACTAATATATTTTCTCCTTCATATATAGTATATTTTGAGTATTTCGGGTTGAGTAGTTGAGATTCTGAAAAATCATATAGCATACTTTCTCCTTGTACTTGTAAAGAGAAACCATTCTTAGGAACAAGAGTGTCTGGAATTTGTAAATAATCTATAGGATCTATGTTTTCTTGAGATTCGGTAAATTCACCAGCTTGGACATAGCTTAACACTGGGACATTCGTGACAGTTATTATTGATGTATCACTAGGGCAATAGTTATCTTTTAGACCTAATATTCTCATGACTTCTATATGTCCATCATAAGAAGGACAGTTAGTGCCAGCAACCCAACCTTTGATAGTGCGATCACTTTTACCAAGCTTTTTAGCTAGTTCTATTTGTTTCATACCAATTCTTTTTAAAGCTGGTTTTAGATCAGTCTTATAGTTAAACATCTCTAATAACAAAATATATTAGTCTATATATAAGTATATTCCTTAGAATATAGTGAATCAATAAATATTTCAAAAATAGTGCAATAATACTTCCCTTTATGGCAAAAAGTGATTAATATTTAAAAGTGTGATAAAACTGCACTTTATATAAAATGAAGGAGCTTGAAAATGATCAGAAAAAGTATTTTAGTAGAAAATCAAGAAATCAAAGACTTATTATCTGTTATTAAACAACACTATGCATCTGATAATAGAAAAACTATTCAAGAAGTAAGTCTGAACCATGTGGTTAATAATGTTTATAAGCAAAATATAAAAAATTATATTATAGAGAAGTGGTATACTCTTGAAACTAAAGTTGGTCATCAAATTACACTTCTAGAAAATAACTATAATAAGAGTATTATCAATAAGTTATATAAAAAATCTCGAGACCTTAATTTTGTGATTAAAACTAGACCTGATGATTCATCAAGAGAATTACATGATTCAATCAAGAGCGCATCTAATATAGATGTGGTAATAAAAGAGTTCTCATTTTTTTGTGAAAAATAGATATTAATAGTATTTACACTTTTTTACCTTGCGGATTCTCCAAAACTTTTTTACCTAAATAGACAGAAAGAATTATAATAAACATTCCTACAAGCTGATATATAGTATATTCCCTAATAAATGTCCAAATAGAGCTATAGCTAATAAAATTGCAATACCTCTAGCAGTAGTTGGAATTATCTGTTCATTGAAAATAAAAGCTAATATAAATAGTACAATCGAACCACTTAAAGACGCAATAAACATCATTCTAAAAGTAGAACATGAGTTTCTAAGTTGTTTAGAAAGTATTATAAAAAGAGCATAAAATACAGCTGATACTATAGCAAGCCAATTTCCCAAAAGATGTCTAGAACTTAAACCGGCTTGGCTCATTAACAGCAATAAACCCAAAAATGCTAGCAAAAGAACAAAATAATATTTTAAAGAGACTTTTTCTTTAAGAAATATAATAGCTATAAAAGTTGTAATAAATGGGCAAAGATTAGTTAGAAGACTAGCCTCTGCTATTGATGTATAAATCAAAGAGATACTATAAAAAGCTAAATCTAAAGCTAAGAAAAATCCTGTTAATGCTGCGATATAAAGTGATTTTTTTGATAGTTTTTCTTCATCTTTAGTAATTGCTAAAAATGAATATAAAAATATACAAGGTAATAATAATCTATAGCCAAAACTTGCAATTGGACCTACTTCTGAATATCTAATTAATACTGATGCAACAATAAGGTTTGAAAGTGCAAATAGTATTATAAAAAAATCTCTATTCATAGTAGTTCTCTAAGTAAATGACTATTAAGCAGATGATATCATGAAACCAGCTAAAAACTTGTGCTATTAAATATAAAATATGGGTATAATCAAACTTTAGAGATTTTATCTTCGTAAGATAAATGTTAAATTAGCCTTAGAGCTAGTGTCTTTCAATAAATTTAAGGTTAAAATCAATGCATATAAGTGAGCGCCGTAAATGGTATATAGGCTTTGCTGTTTTTGTGATGGTGATTTTATTATCGCTTTCACTACTTCATGCTTCAATATGGTTTAGTATAGGGTTTGTCGCTGTTTTGGCAGTGATCGCAATCTATGATGTCAGCCAAACAAAGCATTCCATCCTAAGAAACTTTCCTATAGTAGGACATATGCGCTATATACTTGAGTTTTTACGTCCTGAAATTCAGCAGTATTTCATTGCTGATAATGAGAGTGAAAAGCCATTTGGTAGAGAGCTACGTTCGACAATCTACCGTCGTGCTAAGGGTATTAATGATACTGTTGCTTTTGGAACAGAGAAAGATATTTATAGGGTTGGTTATGAATGGGTAACACATTCACTCATGCCTAAGCATCTTGATGAAATTGAAACTCGAGTTAAAATTGGTGGTTCTGATTGTAAACAACCATATATGGCATCGCATCTAAATATATCTGCGATGAGTTTTGGAGCATTATCTGCTAATGCCGTTATGGCTTTGAATAAGGGAGCTAAACTTGGAGGGTTTTATCAATGTACAGGTGAGGGTGGCTTGACTAAATATCATTTACAAGGTGGAGATCTTGTATTTCAAATTGGTACAGGCTATTTTGGCTGTCGTACTGATGATGGCAAGTTCTCAGCAGAGAAATTTGTTGAAAAAGCAAATTTAGATAGCGTCAAAATGATAGAAATTAAGTTATCTCAAGGGGCTAAACCATCTCATGGCGGGGTTTTACCAGCAGCTAAGATAACTCCAGAAATTGCTGAAATTAGGGGTGTTTCAATGGGCAAAGATGTACTATCACCTCCTGCGCATAGTGCTTTTTCGACACCGATAGAATTTTGCTATTTCATTAAACAGCTAAGAGATCTTTCTAATGGCAAACCAATAGGGTTTAAGCTATGTATTGGTAGTCATGTTGAGTTTTTAGCTATTTGTAAAGCAATGCTTGAGACAGGAATAAGACCTGATTTTATAACTGTTGATGGCGCTGATGGTGGTACAGGGGCGGCACCACTTGAGTTCTCTAATCATATTGGTATGCCTTTAGAAGATAGTTTAATCTTTGTGCATAATGCTTTGGTTGGTTGTGGCTTACGTGATGAGATTCGTATAATTGCAAGTAGTAAAGTAGCTACAGGTTTTGATATGGTGAGGTTATTTGCTATGGGAGCAGATACTTGTAACTCAGCTAGAGCAATGATGCTTGCTATCGGCTGTATTCAGTCACGACAGTGTAATAACAACACTTGTCCAGTCGGTGTTGCTACACAAAATCCACGTCTTGAAAAAGCTTTGGTAGTTGAAGACAAAATGTATCGAGTTTATAATTTTCATAAAGCTACAATTCAATCTTGTTTAGAAATTATTGGAGCTATGGGGCTTATTTCTACTGATGATGTTGAGCCAGAAAACCTTAAAAAGCGTATATCTGTAAATGAGATTAAATCATATGCAGATCTGTATGATTTTATTCCAGAGAGATGTTTAGTCGATGGTAATATCCCAGCTAGTTTTGCAAGATCTTGGGAAAAGGCTCGAGCTGATTCTTTTTAGTTTCTGAATATAAATAATAATTTTTGTCTAATCAATTTGCTAAAATAGCTTCTATAAGTATTCTGATTAATCAAGCATGGCACTATACACTTACCCATCAAATAAACTTGAGTATCTTGTACAAGTTCTATCTAAACTTCTAGATGTTGAAAAAAAAGATTTATTTACACCAACACAGTTAATTGTTGGTAGCCGTGGTATGCAACATTGGTTAAGTATGCAACTAGCCGAATATCGCAATATTGCAATGAATCTCAAATATGACATGATAAATGGTTATATACTTGATATCTGCTATGAACTCACAGCAAAACAAGAATATAAAAAAGCATATACAAAAGATATTTTAGCTTGGAGAGTTTTTAGGTTGCTATCTAGCCAAAATCAGGAAAAAAACACTCATTCCCACGCAGGTGGGAATCTCATAGCTGATGGATTAAGTTCAAAAGATACCAGCCTATGCGGGTATGACAATAGAGATGGTTGGAGTAGTAAGCTTAAAGAGTACTACCAAGATAGTGATCTCAAAAAATATCAGTTGTCAGTTAAAATAGCAGAGACCTTCTCAAAATATATATCATATCGTAGTGAGTGGCTACAAAAGTGGGAGAAGGACGAATATATAAATCCCTCTAAACTAGAGAATGATGAAGATTGGCAGATGCTAATTTGGCAGAATCTTGTCAAAGATATTGCAGAAACACCATATAAAGTCCAATTAGAAGCACTTCAAAAGCTTGATAAACAAAACTTAGAAAAATTAAATATACCTAGTGATATTTATATATTTGGAGTTAACACAATATCTCCAAAAAATCTTAAATTTATATTTGAATTAGCTAAGTATATTAATGTACATATTCTATATATTAATCCATGTAGTGAGTATTGGTATGATTTGCATAAAAGTAAAATATCAGCTTGGTTAGATAGTGATGACTATGAAATTCAACCACTTTTGGCAAATCTTGGACAGCAGGGTAAAGAATTTTTTAATCAGCTTCTAGAAAATGAGCAACAGCAAGAATTAGAAGTATTCGAAAAGTTTGATAAAGAATCATTAGCTTTTGAGAAACTTGCCGATAATAATCAAACACAGCTAGTAAGCCTACAGCGAAACTTACTTGAACTAGATTGCCAAAACCATGCCAAGCAAAAAGATTTAAGTATTAGTATTAACTCTTGTCATAGTCCACTTAGAGAGGTGCAGATTTTGCATGATAAGCTTTTGGATATGATCAAAGCAGACCCAAATATCAAGCCTAGAGATATCCTAGTGATGTGCCCAAATATTGAAGATTATTCACCATATATTGATAGTGTTTTCTCAAGATATCCAACTGATAAAAAACTGCCATGCTCAATCGCAGATAGAACGCTACTTGATTCAGAGCCTTTAGCTGCTAGTTTTATTGAGCTTTTGCAGTTGCCTGAGAGTAATTTTGAGGTTAATAAAATACTTGATTATCTAGCTGTACCGGCTATCCAACAGAAGTTTAAGATCACAGATGAACAATTAGAGGCTATTCGCTATTGGTTAAAAGAGTCATGTATTCATCATAGCAATAATGATCAGACATTCTCATGGAGCTGGGGACTAAGAAGATTAATGCTTGGGTTTAGCTATAGTGATAGTAATTACATCATTGATGATAAATTAATGACGGTACCAGTTATTGAAGGAAGTGAGATCGCTGAACTTGGTGGTTTGTATGAGTTATTAGAGCTACTTGAAAGATATTCTCAAAATTTGCTTAAACCAAGAAGTCTTGCAAATTGGCAAGTTTATCTTTTAGAAATGTTTGATGATGTCTTTGATGTCACTAATGATGAGCAATATATTGCTAAAAAAATCAAAGATATAATCGCAAAAACAGTCACTACCGCTAAAAATATATTGTTAGATCAAGAAATTGATTTATATACAATTAGATATTGTTTAATTTCTCAATTATCAGAGCCAATTATTAATAACCATTTTTTAAATGGTAAGGTGACTTTTTGTTCGATGATGCCGATGCGTAGTGTACCATTTAGAGTTATAGCTATGCTTGGATTAAATAATGGTAAGTTCCCACGCCAAGAATCTGCAATTAGCTTTGATCTGATAGCAAGGCTTGGTAGAAAAAAAGGTGATAGAACCAAAAGCGATGATGATAGATATTTGTTTTTAGAGGCTATTTTATCTGCTAGAGATTATTTGTATATAAGCTATATAGGTAGAAGTGTTAAGACTAATGTTGAGCAACAGCCAAGTTTGATACTTAAAGAGTTGACTAGCTATTTGAATTTGAACTACGATTGGGGAAAGGAGGATATAAAAGAGTATCCATTGCATGCTTTTAGTTCTAAATGTTATTCTGACAGTTATAGAAGCTATGATAAAGCTTGGTTGAAGTTGTTACAGTCTGAGCCAAGGGGCTTTTATGATTCGGCTTCATTAAGTAACTGTGCTAATTTACCCAAAAATCTAAGTATTTCAAAACTTGTTAAAGTTTTTGATGACCCTATTAAGGCTTATGCAAATTATGCTTTAGAGCTGTATTTAGAAGATGACTTTGAGGAGCTAGAAGATAGTGAGCCATTTGATATCAATAGTTTGGATAAGCATAAGCTCAAACAAGCTTTGTTAAAAACTTTTGAAGATGAAAAAGACAAAGATTTAACAATAAAAACAGCCAAACTAAGTGGCAAGCTTCCGGAGTCAGTACTTACTGATACTGAGATTAAAGAGGAAGTTGAGAATATTCAAAAGCTACTAGACAAAATGAGCTTAGCAAGTTACGAGTCAAAATATTTTCATCAAGAGATATTAGGGTATGAGTTAGAAGCTAATTGTTATATTAAAAATAATCAAATTATGTTATCTACACCATCTAGTTTGAATATAGGAAAAAAATTTGAATTGTACTTAATAGCTTTATTAGTAGCATATTCTGAACAAAGAGATATTAGCGCAGTCTATTATGGTATAGAAAAAAATCAAGTAGAAGAATTTAGAGTAGAAAATATTGAATATACAACAGCTAAAGGAATATTAGAGCATTATATAAATCAAGCTGAGCAAATAGTAGTTAAGCCTCAACTAGCACATTTATCTTTAGCTGAAGCTATTTGTGATTCTAAAAATAATACTGATAAGAAGAAGCAACAGGCTTGGCAAAAAGTAATAAAATCATCACAACATAATTTCAAAGCTCTAGAAGATAATAGTTATTTCAAGCTATTCTATAATAAGTTTCCAACTGTAGATGATTTTGAGGGTGAAAAAATTTACAAAAAGTTCTTTGAGGTTATTTATGAAAGTCAATCATGAGCATTCTAATATCCCACAGCTATACAAAAATATTTATATTAGCTTTGAGATTGCTCTAGCTGCTTGTATATGTTTTCTGTTAGGGTTTTATATGTCGAATTTGTTACATCGTGGTCAGTCGATTATTGGAGGCTTTTGGTGTTTGATTACAGTTTCAACAATCTTACAGCTAAGTATTAGAGATTCATATTTGGCTGCTTTTCAAATATTGGTTGGCTCTGTGATAGGAGGGATTACGGCATTTATTTTTACATCAGTTTTAGGCTATTACTACTATGTTATGATTTTGGCTGTAGCTATTAGTGTTTTTATTACTGCAAGTATAGGGTTAGAAAATGCGGTTAAAATGAGTAGCGCAAATGCTGGAGTAATTGTCGCATTAGGTCTGTATCAGCCTAGTTATTCACCTTTTCTAAATACAGGTTTACGCTTGATAGAGACTTTTAGTGGTACTGCAATAGCTTTATTTTTTATATTTATTAGTAGGATTTTTAGGATAAGAACAGACGACTAATATATAGATTTATAGGATTAAATGAGTAATAATGAAAAACCTAAACGCAAAAAGAATAACCCTGCAAGGTCGCCATATTATTAAGGCAAGTGTTAAGCTCGATGCAATACAGTATGACAGAATCTAAAAAGATGAGAAACATATGAACATACTACAGCGAATACAAAATGGTGAAGATAGTTACACGCAATTTAAACAAGATATAAATAATGCTGATAGTCTTGCACAAGAGCTTGTTGCTTTTTCAAATGCTAATGGCGGTATTTTAATCATTGGTGTTGCTGATGATGGTAAAATTATCGGATTATCAAAAGATGATATTCATAGGATAAATCAGCTTATAAGTAATGTTTGCAGTACAAATATAAAACCACCAATAAGCGTACTAACAAAGATAGAGAATATAGATGATAAAGAAATACTTATAATAGAAATAAACAATGGAGTAAATAAACCATATAGTACTAACAAAGGAGTATATTTGACAAAAGTTGGTAGTGATAAAAGAAAAATGTCTCAAGAAGAGCTAGGTAGACTTTTTAGACAGGCTCCAAAACTGTATCCTGATGAAGAAGTGCTATATAAAACATCGCTAGAAAACTTTGATGTTTCAAAGTTTAGAAAGTTTCTAAAAACAGATAACTATACTACATTTTCAAAACTAGAGAATGGTAGTCTAGATTTATCAACTATTCTAGAAAATAAAGATTTAGCAAAAGATGGCAAACTAACTTTAGCCGGTAATCTTATATTTGGAGAAGAGCCACAGCGGTTTTGTCCAAGCTTTTATATAGACTGCTGTTATTTTGATGGTAATGATATTTCTGTATCGAAATTTATATCTAAAAAAGTTATCAAAGGAACATTTTCTGAACTATATGAAGATACCATGAGATTTTTGCTTAGTCAGTTAAAAAGTTATCAAATAGATTTAGATTTTAACTCAAACCCACAATTAGAGGTAAATGAATCTGCACTAACAGAGATAGTTGTAAATGCACTTGTGCATAGAGACTATTATATAAACTCTTCTATAAAGGTTTTTATATTTCATAACCGTGTTGAGATTATTAGCCCTGGTAAATTACCTGACACTTTAACAGTAGATAAGATTAAAAATGGCATAGCAATTCAGCGAAACCCTATCTTAGCCTCAATATGCAAAACATTATTACCTTATACAGGTTATGGTAGTGGAATCAAAAGAGCTATTGAGCTAATTCCTAATATTGAATTTATAAATGATATAGATAGTGAACAGTTTAGATGTATTATAAAAAGAGATGAAAGTTCACCAAAAGAGCAAGAAAGTTCACCAAAAGAGCAAGAAAGTTCACCAAAAGAGCAAGAAAGTTCACCAATAAATATAAGTTATGGTGTTGGCAGTTCACCAAAAACAGATAAGCAGATTTTAGAAATGTTTAGAGAAAACCCAAAAATCACAATCAAGGAAATAGCAGAGAGATTGTCTATCACAGATAGAGCTGTCAAAAAGCATATAGAAAAACTAAAATACCAAGGATTAATTGCTAGAGAAGGAAGCCCTCGTAACGGCTATTGGAGAGTTATATAAATTGCAATGATAAAAGTTTTAAATAGACTTTGAACTATCTAGATTTTATGGGTATATAGAAGACACAGATTATGGACAACCTAAACGCAAACACAATAACTCTACAAGGTCGCCATATTATCGAGGCAAGTGCTGGTACTGGTAAGACTTTTAATATTACTAAGTTGTATATCCGACTTTTGCTAGAAAAAAAATTATTGCCAAGTAATATCCTTGTAATGACCTTTACCAAAGATGCAACCCAAGAGATTATTGGTAGAGTTGAAAAAGAGATTCGAGATGTATTAGCAAGTTATACAGATGAGAAAAAGGAGTCTGACAAAGAAAACTACAAACATCTAAAAAGATCATTACTTGAGATAGATGAGGCAGCTATATTTACTATCCATGGTTTTTGTAAAAAAGTCTTAAGTGAGCAAGCCTTTGCTAGCGGTATCGAGATGGATGTCTCTATGGAGGTTGATACTTCAGATATTTTGCAAAAGGTTGTAGAGGATTTTTTCAGAAAACATATCAATAAAAGCGAAACTAATTTTGGATATTTACAAATATATAAATTACATACTCCAGAGAAATTTTTAGATGACCTTGAGAATATTATTAGGTCTAATTATGAGATTTTAACAAAGCAAGCTATAAGCTTAGATGAATTTAAGATACTCAAAAAACAACAGTTAGAATTATTTATTAATAATCACGATATCGTAGATGATTTCTTATCTAAATTAGGAAAAGGTGAGCTACAGGGCAAGAGAGTAGATGAGTATCATAGGGTTTTAGAATGGTTGAAATTAGATAATCAAACACTATTCCCAGAGAATATTTCTATAATTACAGATGGCAGAAAGATAAGTGCAAAACTAATAAAACCAATTTTTATTGGCGTAAAAGAATTAAGAGACCTGCAACAAGAAATAAAACAAGCACAAGCAGCACAATTTATCAGAAAAGCATGCTTGCAAATCCGCCAAGATTTTGCAAAGGCAAAAGAGCAAAAGGGTGTTTTAGACTTTGATGATTTGATTACCAAGCTTTGCCAAAGTGTCAAAAAATCGCCAGAGTTAGTCAAAACTTTGCAAAAACAATATCCAGTTGCTCTTATAGATGAGTTTCAAGATACTGATGCTGAGCAGTATGAGATATTAGATACTATTTATCCTTTGAAGAATAGTAGTAGTCATTCCCACGAAGGTAGGAATCTCCTTACCAATGGATTAAATTTAAAAGATACCCGCTTACGCGAGTATGACAGTAGTTCTGATCAGAACGATAGCAATCTTCTGCTCTTAATGATAGGCGATCCAAAACAGGCAATTTATGGCTTTAGAGGCGGAGATATCTTCACATATCTAAAAGCTAAAGATAGTTGTCCAGAAGAAAATCAATGGAGTATGGACACCAACTGGCGTTCAACTGGAGAGATGATAAAAGCTTATAATAGACTTTTTTATAAACAAGATTATCAGCCAGAAGAAGAGGGGCAAATTGGAACTAATATTTTTAGTGATGGTATTGGATATCAGCTTGTCAAAGCTTCACCGGATGCTGATAAAAAAACAAAAGATTTTGACGATAATTTTAAACCTATTAATTATTTCTATTATGAAGTAGCCGAAGATGATAATAAAAGTGATATTGATACGAATTTATCATTATGGACAGTAAATGAAATTACTAGATTACTAAATACACAAAAAGTAGCAGAAAATGATATAGCTATTTTGGTAGAAAATGGCAAACAGGCAAAGATTATCCAACAAGCTTTGCAAGCTAAAAATCTAAGCTCAGTATACCTAAGCCAGCGCGATAATGTCTATCACAGTCAAGAGGCTAAAGAGATCTTAGCTCTTATGGAGGGTATAAATGATCTTGAAAATAAATCTATGTTGAAAAGGGCATTATCGACTAGTTTACTCGGTGGTAGAGCTGATAAGTTTATTAGCTATATTGATGAAAATGATGTCTCAGCGTGGGATGATGAGATAGAAAAAGCCAAATCTCTAAGGCAACAATGGCATAAATATGGATTTATGGCATTTATTATGCAGATTATACATGAGAATTTCACTCAAAGAGCAGATTCAAAAGAGCGTATTATTACAAATATTCTTCATTTAGCAGAACTTATTAAAGTGGCTGAGAATAAATATAAACACCCTAATCAACTCATTAAATGGTATCGCCACCAACTCAACAATACAGCTACAAGTGAGGGTGAACTTAGATTAGAAAGTGATGACAACTTGATTAAGATAATTACAATCCATGGATCAAAAGGACTTGAGTATTCAGTTGTGTTTATCCCGTTTGCTTGCTATGCAAGCACAAAGAAGTTTGAGACAAGTAATTTTACTAAATATTATGATGGTGACCTAAAACAAACTGTCTACAAAATTGGCAAAGATGATAGTGTGAAACAGCAAGCTGATAAAGAGGTTATAGAAGAATTAATGCGTCTATTTTATGTAGCTGTTACGCGTGCAGAGCATAGATGTTATATTGGGGTTGCAAAATATAATAATAGCGAAAAGTCACCATTAGCAAGATTCTTAGGTTATCAAAAAGATGATGATTGGTTAGAGAAGATCCAAAGCATAACAGCAAATCCTGCTAATCAAAGTCTACTGATAAATATTGCAGATATGCGGGAATTTAGTTTAAAAAATTTATCTAGCAAAGATAAAAATTCTGATTATGATACTCTCAAAGCAAATTATATTAGTAAACTAGAAAATGATAGTTGGGAGATGTTATCTTTCTCAAAAATATCAAAGTCAAAAGTTCAAAATACTGCATTAGAAAAAGAAATTGACGAGGCAGAAGATGATAAAACTCAAGCTTCAGACAGAAAGCTAGCATTTAGATTTACAGCTTCAAAAGGAGCTGATATGGGTAATATTCTGCATAATGTTTTAGAACATACAGATTTTAGTTTAGGTGAGATAGATGGTAATCTTTTACAAGAACAAATGGATAGATATAAAGTAGTTGCTGCAGAAGACTTCGATAATCTTAAATTATGGTTGGAAGAATGTTTAGAAGCACATATACCTTATATAGATACCAGTTTTTCTAGCTCAAATGAGAGTATTCAATATGGTTTATTTGATATCAAGGATAAAGGCTTTTGCTTAAAAACTATCCCAAATTCGAAAACTCTAAAAGAGGCGGAGTTTTATTTTCCTGTTAAAAATGAGAATTTGTATAAAACAAATATATTAGAAATCTTGCAAGAGTATAGAGAGCTTACAAAACTGAAGACATATAGTCATTCCTACGTAGGTGGGAATCTTCCAACTAACTACCAAGATCTAAGAGATACCCGCCTCCGCGAGTATGGCAATTTAACTAATGTTTCGAATCAAAAAATTTTTGGTATGCTTCATGGTTTTATAGATCTTATTTTTGAGTATGAGGGTAAATTTTATGTTGCTGATTATAAATCAAATTATCTAGGTGATACTTTAGAAGATTATAATCAGCAGGCGATGCAAGAGAAAAATCAAAGTAGCTTTTATGATTTACAGTATCTAATATATAGCGTTGCCTTGGATAAGTACCTGCGACAAAACATTGAAAGTTATAATTATGAAAAGCATTTTGGCGGAGTATATTATTTTTATCTTAGAGGTATGAAAGATGGTTATGGAGTTTATCGAGCTAGACCAAATTTAGAGATTATCAACAAACTTGCTAGTTTATTTAATGGAGATGATAATGTATAAAACTTTCCATAAAGCTTGTGAGCAATTAGCAGATATTAGAGCCATAGATTTTTTCTTTGCTAAAGAGGTGTTTGATTTAGTCAAAAAGACTACTCCGTCTATGACCACTTTATCAAGTGAGTCATATCTACCCTTTCACGGAGCAAAGGGGAATGATTTGGAACAAAAAAGTAATGAAATTTTATTTCATATTTTGATAAAGCTTATGCATGTGTATAGTCATGGTCATAGCTGTTTGAAGATAGCAGATATATCAAATAAAACTATTTTTGCTTCAGAGCAAAGTAATCAGAGTGATGCTAAAGTAGGCTTTAAAATGCCAAGCTCTGATAAAATTGCAAGTATTTTAGATAACTTAAATTACGATAATTTACCTATATATTTTGCCAAACAGTATGATTCTTTGTATATTAAAAGATTGTGGAATTATGAGAATGAAATGGCTAACTTTATAAAATTAAAAACAATCCAAAATACTCAAAAAGACAATCGTATTGAAGAAGTTGTAGACAAACTATTTGAACCTGCTGGTGAAATCAACTGGCAAAAACAGGCGGTTATCAAAAGTCTAAATTATAATTTTAGTATTATCTCAGGTGGACCTGGTACAGGTAAGACAACTACAGTCGCAAAGCTTTTACTTGCTATACAAATGCTTAATCAAAATCAGCAAAGAATAGCGCTTTTAGCACCAACTGGTAAGGCTGCTCAGAGAATGACAGAGTCATTAAAAAATACTCTAGCAACTGTCATTCCGTCAAGCTTGACCACAGAATCTACTATACAAAAAAATGATATCTTTAAACAAGTTCAGGATGAACTTAATAGTGTTGCTCAGTATCTTAATAATCTAGAAGCACAAACTATACACAGATTTTTAGGCTTAAGACCAAACTCTACTTATGTTAAATATAACCAACAATCTAAAGCTCCATTCGATGTTATTATTGTTGATGAAGCTTCGATGCTTGATATGAATATTTTTATCAAGTTAATTAGAGCTGTAGCAGATAATACTAAGTTGATATTAATAGGTGATACTAATCAGTTACCATCTGTTGAGGCTGGGAGTCTTTTAGCAAACTTTACACATGATAAATATGGTAGCATTACGCCATATACAACATTACTTATCAAAAACTATCGTTCACAACAATATATAAATAATCTTGCAGCCTCAGTCCTAAAAGGCGATGTTAATATTGATAGTCAACAAAATGAAAATATTAAATTTCATAGTCTAAGAAATTTAGATATTTATTTAAGAGAGTATGCAAAGAGATATTCACAGCTTGAAAAGTGCCGTGACTACAAAGAGGCTCTTACAGAGCTGAATAAATTTAGAATACTTGTGGCTAACAAAAACCTAGAAATTGGTACAGATAAGTTAAATCAGAAAATTGAGAAGTTTATGTCTAAGCCTATAGATTCTAACTATAAGGGTAAACCAATTATGATAACTCAAAATAGTTATTCATTAGGGTTATTTAATGGAGATGTAGGGATTATGTGGCCTGATGATACTGGTAAGCTCCGAGCATATTTTGATGGTAAAGATGCTAAGGCATTTAGTCTAAATATGCTACCAAAATATGAAAGTGTTTATGCGATGACAATTCATAAAACTCAAGGCTCAGAGTTTGATGAAATCGTGATTATTCTTCCAGCAGAAGATAATGAAGCGCTAAGTAAACAACTTTTGTATACAGCTATTACTAGAGCAAAATATAAATTAACGATTATATCTGAACAAAGTAGCTTAAGAGATATTGCTCAGAAAGATATTAAGAGAAATTCAAATATCAGTGAATTAGTTAGCTTGAGCACTCAATAACTTAGAAATTACTTATTCATTTGCCAGATTATTCTAAGTCCATGAAGTAATAAATCAGAGATGATTACATCAAAATATTGTTCTTTCTCAAAAATATGAGCATAGCCTCCAGTTGCTATTAATATTGGTGGTTTATCTATGAAGTTTTCTTGAGATATTCGATTAATTATCTCTTTTATAGCACCTAATTGACCATATATAAGACCCGATTGGATTTGAGAGATAGTTGTCTTACCTAACGCAGAACTAGGGTGAGAGATAGTTACATTAGATAGTTTTGCAGTTTTTTGTGATAAGCTCTCCATTGATAGGTTAATTCCTGGTAGGATAGCACCGCCGATATAGGTTTTATTCTCTGAAATAGCACAAATAGTTGTTGCTGTGCCAAAGTCAACTACAATAATATTTCTCGATGGAAAAAGAGAAATAGCTGCAACTGAGTTTGCAACACGATCTGCACCTAAATCTAGAGGATTTTTGATATCGAGTTTTAATCCTGTTTTTACCCCAGGTTTTAGCTCAAGCGGAGTTATACCTAAATACTTTTTGCAAGCGGAATTGACAGAATACTCTAGATGAAGAACAACAGATGAAAGTACAACTGCTTCAATATCTTCGATATCAAGCTTTTTCCTCTCAAAGAACGATAGCAGAAATATACCTAGCGTATCAGAAGTACACGGAGTAGTAGAAGGGTAGCGAAAGTTATGCTTAATTTGATCTCCTACAAATACTCCACCAAAAATATGTGAGTTACCAATATCTATACATACTATCATTTATTAATCTCCGGTTTTTAGATCAACAAGTTTAGGTTTTATATTTTCTCTAGTAGGATCAACTTGTGTATAACTAATTATAAACAGCTGATCACCTATTTCGCACCTTCTCGCAGCTGGGCCGTTTAGTGCAATAGTTTTACTATTTGGTTCGCCCTTGATTACATAAGTTTCAAGACGCTCGCCGTTGTTTAAGTTTACTACTTGTACTTTCTCATTTTCAATAATATTTGCTTGTTTCATTATCTCACTATCGATAGTGATACTTCCGACATAAAATAAATCTTTACCAGTTACAGTAGCGTATGAGATTTTTGATTTCAAAACTGAAATTAACATGATGGTCCGGTCTCCTTTAGGAAGTTATCAATTAAACGTACTTTACCAATGTAAAATGCCAAAAATATTCTGTTATTAAGTTTTTGAATGTATTGTAGTTTTGCACCAGTAGAATTAATCTTATTAGTTAGCTCTTCTAAGTTTGAGAAATCATCTTGTCTAAGTATTTCGTATATCTTATTAGCAATCTCTATGTCAGTAGAAGTTAGATTTTTATTTCTAGAGCTAAGCGGTAAGCCAGATGGTTGTCTTTGTGTTGGGCAGACTATGATTTTTGTGTTGATAAAAAAATCTTTAACAAGTTGTTTGATTAGCATAACTTGTTGATAGTCTTTTTCACCTAAATACAGATTATTAGGTTTAGTTATTTGTAGTAGCTTTAGTACAACAGTTAGCATGCCACTGAAATGCCCAGGTCTAGATTTACCTTCTAGAATATTCGCAATTTCAAGCTTTGGTTCTATTCTCAATAGGTTACCATCTGGGTAGATATCTTTCTCACTAGGGTTAAATAACACATCAACGTCGAGTGATGCTAATATTTGTATATCTTGTTGTAGTTGGTTTGGATATGTTTGATAATCATTTGGATTATTAAATTGAGTTGGATTTACAAATATACTTACAATAACCACATCATTTTCTGATTTAGCTTTTTTGATTAGACTTATATGGCCATTGTGTAGAGCTCCCATTGTAGGTACAAAACCTATTTTTTGTTGTTTAATAAGACTATTTCTTATTGAATGAAATTGTTTAATATTATCAGCAATAATCATAACAATGCTCCTTAGTAGGAAAAGTATTAGCTTTTGTTTCTTTAACATATGTATTTATAGCATCAGAAAATAACTTTGAGCCGTCTATATATTTTTTGACAAATTTTGGTTGAAAGTCAGTATTCATGCCAAGCATATCTTGGAGAACTAAAATCTGACCATCAGTATTGCTACCAGCACCAATACCTATTGTTGGGATGTCTAAATTTTGCGTAATATCTTTAGCAATATTTGCTGGTATACATTCTAGAACTATTCCAAAGCATCCTGCTTGCTCGAGAAGCTTAGCTTCTTCAAGTAAGTGTTTGGCGGCTTCTTCAGTTCTACCTTGAACTTTAAAACCTCCAAAGCTATTTATAAATTGTGGTGTCATACCAATGTGTCCCATTACTGGAACACCAGAATCTACGATATGTTTAATAATATCTAAATTTCCTGAACTACCTTCAAGCTTAATCGCATGAGCTCCTGATTGAATCAGTGCCATTACAGCCTGCATTGTTGTTTCTAATGATTGGCGATAACTCATAAATGGTAAATCAGCGACTATGAATTTATCTGTAGCACCATTAGCTACCGCTTGAGTCATGAACTGCATGTCATCAAGGGTTGTATAAGTAGTATTTTTTTTACCAAGTAATACCATACCACCACTATCGCCAACGAGGATACAGTCTATATCTGTTGAGTTTATAATTTTAGCTAAAGTATAGTCATAGCATGTTACCATCGAGATTTTTTCTTGAGTTACTTTAGCTTTTTTGAAGCCTAAAACTGATTTCATTTCATCTTTTCTCCTTGTTTGAAAATTGATTAGCAATTGCTCTAAAAACATCATAGAAATCATCACCAATTAAAGCATCGAGATCTTTTTGTAGCGTAAGGTTATCTCCTCTAGCTATTGGTCCTGATAGGGCATGATGATTGTGTTTGATATTTTTAAATGTGGTTTCTAAAAATGGTATTAGATAACCTTGGTTTATACCAAAGCGATTCTGCATTTCAGTATAGAATTTTTGCCAAATCAATGTACTCACATTGTTGGCTAAAACACACATTGCGTGATAGTACGCTTTTTGACTTTTATCGATACAAAAATTAGCGTTAGGTAGCTTAGGTAAAAGCTCACTAAATGCGATACTTCTATCACAAGTTACAAATGCAATCGATTTGTACTCATCTAAAGAGTATAAGTTTTTATCGGGGAAGCTTTGTAATGGATGTGCTGAGTAAGCATTTTTGATATCTAAAAGACCAGAGAAGTGAATTATTATTAGTCTTTTTGATTTATTTGTGAGATGTCTATCTACAAAATTTTGTATCTCAGAGTCTTTGATTAAGACTAAAACATGAGTTGCATTATCTAATAATTTATCAAGCTGATCTAACGATTCATTTCGAGACCACTGTCTGAAATCTAGTTTTAAGCATTCAAAATAATAGCACATATGTGCTGCTACATTGCCGTTGCCGACAATCACATATCTAGGTACCTGTTGCATAAATCAAGTCCATTTCTTTAATTAAACTAAAACTGTTATTATTGCCTTTTAAAAAAAGGTCAATATTTTACAAATCATAAGTACCGTTACAAAATCGTATACAGTCTTATTTTTGTAATGATGATTTATAACATACTGCAAAAAATCATACAATCTTTTAATAGCATTATTGTCATATTTGCTTAAATTAAATAAATAGAATAAATTAAATAGGAAGCTATAACTCTAGAGACCTTTCTCTTATGCAAAAGCTACTAAATTAGTATAAAATAGCTACTACAAAATAATTATTTAAAAATATTCTTTAATGACTCCAAACGAATTTTTTTCTATAAAATATCATATTTTAGCTAAAGCAGAATTAAAAGCTTACATAGACAAATTAGCTGATTATCTTAGTCAACAGAGCTATTTGTATCATACCTTAGATAAGCCAATTATTTCTGACTCTGATTATGATAAGCTGTTTAGATTACTTCAAGATTTAGTTAATGACAATCCCCAATTTAAGCCGATAAATTCAGTATTAGATCGTGTTGGAGGTGAGGTTTTAGCAGGGTTTGAAACTATCAAGCATAAAAAGAAAATGACATCTTTGGCAAATGTTTTTAGTCTAGAGGAGTTGCGTGATTTTTATGACAAGATAGAGTATGATATTGAGCTTGAATGTGAACCAAAAATGGACGGTCTAGCAATCAGCATTTTTTATAAAAATGGTAAGTTTGATTATGCTGTTACACGTGGTGATGGTATTCAGGGTGAAAAAGTTTCAGAAAATGTTAAAACTATCCGCAATGTCCCACTTAAACTAAATACTTCAAACCCTCCAGAAGAACTAGAAGTTCGTGGTGAGATTATCTTAGATAAGCAAAGTTTTCTATCTCTTAATGAGTATATGCAAACTCATGAGAATAAAACTTTTGCAAATCCGCGAAATGCAGCAGCTGGAAGTATTCGTATGCTTGACTCAAAAGTTGTAGCAAAGCGACCACTTAAACTTTATAGCTATGGTATTGGCTATTTTTCTAAAGACTTTGTATATCCTGAAACCCAGTTTGAACTAATGCAGCTACTCCAAAGTTTTGGCTTTACAATTAGTGATAATATGTTTTTGGCAAAAAATTTCTCAGAGGTTGAGGAGTATCACCATAAGATGAGTCATCAGCGTGCTGATTTAGCTTATGATATTGATGGTTTAGTTTTTAAGGTTAATAATATTAAACTACAAGATACAATTGGCTACACTGCTAGAGGACCTAAGTGGGCTATAGCATATAAGTTCCCAGCTGAAGAGGTGGAGTCAGAAGTGCTAAATGTAGAATTCCAAGTTGGCAGAACCGGAGCAATTACGCCAGTAGCAAGACTTAAGCCAGTCGCAGTTGGCGGCGTAATAGTTTCAAATGCAACCTTGCACAATATCAATGAAATTAAACGCAAAGATATCCGAGTTGGTGATAGAGTAATCGTACGTAGAGCAGGAGATGTAATTCCAGAAGTGGTCAAAAGCTTACCACAATATCGTAAGTCTGATGCACAGATGGTTGAAATGCCAACAAATTGTCCAGTTTGTGATTCAAAGATTGAGAATGTTAATGATCAGGCTATATATCGTTGTACAGGAGGATGGCATTGTCAGGCACAAACTACTGAGCGCTTGAAGCACTTCGTCTCACGTAAAGCAATGGATATTGATAAGCTTGGAGCTAAACTAATTGAACAACTTGTTGCTGCAAATTTAATTAAGTATCCTGCTGATATTTACAAACTCAATTTTGAGCAATTGACAGGCTTAGAAAGAATGGCTGCTAAATCATCACAAAATGTCTTAGACTCTATCACAAAAAGTAAAGAGCCAAGTTTAGCAAGGTTTATTTTTGCAATAGGGATTAAAGATATCGGTGAAGTATCATCAGACGCTTTAGCGAATCATTTTGGTAGTCTAGAGAGCTTCCGTGATGCTAAGTTTGAGGAGCTAATAGAGATTAATGATATTGGTGAGATTATGGCTAATAATATTGTTTCATTTTGGCATGATTCTCTAAATATTAAGATTGTAGAAGAGTTTTTAGCTATTGGGATTAAGATACAAAATCCAGTAAAAGTTGAACACGCCTATAACGAGAGCTTCACAGGTAAAACTGTTGTTATTACTGGGTCTTTTGAGAACTATGGTCGTACAGAACTTACACAGCTTCTTAAGTCAATCGGGGCAAAAGTTACCTCAAGTGTTTCTAAAAAAACTGACATGGTTATTTGTGGCGATAATGCTGGTAGCAAACTTACAAAAGCCCAAGAATTAGGTGTAGAAGTTATTCTTGAAGATAATCTGAAAGATTTATTATGAATATCAATAACTTAAAAGGGCGATGTAGTTTTCATAGTAGATAAGGCTGAGAAGAATATTTCTAGTTTATCTACCGGTTTTGGTGGTTATAGTTACTATCATTGTGCTTTATACATAGGCGATGGAAGTATTATAGAAGCTATTCCTGTTGCAGGAGTTATACAAGTTAAGTTATCTAAGTATTCAGATAAAAAAACTTTAGTAGCTCGAGTATCAGAGAGAGAAGAGTTTTTACAAGAAGTAGTTGATAATGCTAATGAATTTATAGGCTTTGCTTATAATGATTTATTTTTGCCCAATACAGAAGGCAAGCTTTATTGTTCAGAACTAATTCATGCTGCTTTTATAGTTAATCCGAGAGTATTTTGTTAAACACATAAGAGATAGCATCACAAAATTTTTCAAAACTATTATTCACTTTTCTAAATATTTTTTTAAAGTTAGCCCAAACCTTTTCAATAGGATTTAAATCTGGAGAATACGGAGGTAGATATAATATTTGTACATCAAATTTATTGGCTATTTCAATCAGCTTAGAGGATTTATGGAAACTAGCATTATCCATTACTATAGTAGTTTTAGGTTTTAATGATGGGCATAAGTGTTCCTCAAACCATTGATTAAAAATTTCAGTATTGGTATATCCACTGTACTCTAATGGAGCTATAATCTTTTTATCTGCATAATTATATCCAGCAACAATACTTCTTCTTTGTGTTTGATATGCTAAAACCTCACCATAACTAGGCTCACCAATTAGTGACCATCCTCTTAGGATAGAAAGCTTATTGTCACACCCCATCTCATCTATATAAAATAACAAGTTTTGAGCTATTTCTTTTAGTTTTTCTATATACTCCAACCTTTCATGTTCTTTTCTTTGCTTATATTTTGGAGTCTTTTTTTAAAACTAAAACCAAGTCTATTAAGACAATCATAAAATGTACTTCTTGGAATATTAGGGGCTAATGCTTCTTTTATATCTAATGCACTTGCATCTGGATGATCTATCAAATACTGTTCAATCAATGTTTTATCGGTAAAGCTAGCGACTCTGCCACAACCAACTCCTTGCTTTGAACTATAATCTCCGGTTCTTTTATAAAACTCTATCCATGAAACAACTGTACGCTTATCTATGTTAAAAAACTTACTCAGCTCGAACTCCGTCATACCTTCTTCATATTTATTAATTACGATGTCTCTAAAATATTGGCTATATGATGGCATTTTTATTAGACATTATAACATTTCTACAAATATCTTTTTCTACAAATATCTTTCGGATTAACTATAACTGTGCAAGTAATTCAAAATATTTTACTCAGCATAATCTTAATTATATTGCGGCTGAGAATCACGCAGTATCACAGTATTGGCTTGATTTTTACAGTGAATATGGTTTAAAAGTCCCTCAAGGTCAGCCAGGTTCACATCCAAATAATTTATCATTAGATGATAAATTTACTTATAAAGCTTTTTTGAAGTAGTATCTAATAAGAGTTTACAACTTTAGTAGTTTGACATAAAATCTACAAGAGAGATATTTGTATAAAAGTATATACACAAATAAAGGATTGATATGAAAATAAGAGAAGCCACAGCTAAAGATTTTGATGATGTCGTATATATATGGTCAGAGCATTTATTAAATAATTGCCAGTTTTTTACGACAAATGAAATAAACAATCAAGGAAAGCTAGTAGTAGAGAAATACCTTAATAACCCAGCATTTAAAAGCTTTGTATTAACAGTTGAAGATCAAGTTATTGGGTTTTCTTGTATAAAAGATAATGAGATACTCTTTTCAACCGTTGAACAGAGGTTTTTAGGTAAAGGATTTAGAAGCTTTATGCTTAAGTATTTGTTAGAGAATTATGCAGTTGATACTACATATGTATATAGTGCAAATATCCAAACCTTAGCTTTTTATACATCAATTGGATTTATTATTGAAGATAAAATAGATGATATTATTTTCTCCTCGCAGTACCATATAAATAAGTTAAAACTTTCTGCAACACCTCAAGAAATTATAGAAAAAATTGCTGCTAAAAATAAGGATTTTTTTTAAGTAAACAGTAATAAAAGCCATCACCATCTTGTTGAGATGGCAGTAATTGATAGCCATAACTAGTTTTATATTTTTCAAGGATATCTATCTCAATAATCTCAGCATTATTATTTTTAGCTAAAAACTCTTTTATTTGTTGTTGATTTTCTTCTGCTAGTATTGAACATGTAATATAGAGTAAATAACCATTATCAGTAAGGTTATTATTCCATAAGTTAGCCAAAATTTTACTTTGTAAGCTTTTGATAGCTTGAATATCATTCGGTGTTCTTAGCACTTTGATGTCGGGATTTCGTCTTATAGTTCCTAAGGCTGAGCATGGCGCATCAAGGATAATCTTATTAAATTTTCCGGCTAGAGGTAGAGTCAAATCATGTTTAAAAACATTGACATTATGATTTTCAGATAATCTCTCTAAGTTTTCTCTAAGAAGTTCTAAACGCTTATCAATAATATCTATAGCAGTAATATCCGCTTGCGGAGCGCATTCTAAAATATGTGAAGTTTTACCCCCAGGAGCAGCACAAGCATCAAGAATTTTATCATTATTTGCAGCTCTGATAATATGACCAGCATACTGTGCAGAGATATCCTGTATGGTAAAATAGCCTTGTTGAAAAAGCTGATTGTATTTTACATCGATAGCTTGATCAAGTTTTATACAATCTTTTAGGTTTGTAAAAGAATATCCTATGTTATTTTTGTCAAAATAATCTAAGACTTTTTTATTATCTTTGTTTTGGTTTAAACGAATAAACATATCAGCTTTTGCATTGATTGCTTGAGCTATCACTAGATGATCGTTAGGATATTGCTTTTTGAGAGTATCACAAAGCCATTCAGGCATATCTATTGCTTTATTTTGAGTATAGATAGAAGTTATATATTCGATATTACGAGTCATTTCTCTTAGTATTCGATTAACTAGTTTCTTTGCCCAGATAATTTTGAGAACTTTACAAGCTGCTACAGTTTCATTAATAGTTGCATAGTAAGGTTGTTTGATTTCAAATATCTGTAATGCTCCAAGCATTATTAAAACTTTAGCTTTTACCTTAGTTTTTTGTGTCAGATATAAAGCGATAATCTTTTCTAACGAGTAGTAATGTCTGAAAAATTCATAACATAAAAGTTTTATAAAAGATTTATCTTGCTCTAATAGGTTAAGCTTAACAAGTTTTTGCTCAATAGTTAGTAGAGAATATTTGTTATCGAGAATATCTAAAATAGTTTTAGCTGCAATAGCGCGGGTATTCATTATTTGATATGTTTTGCTAGAATTTTAATAAGTTTTGGTTGGATTTTTTTATTACCAGCAACGATCAAACCAGAGTCAAGGTCACTAGTACCATGGATGTTAGTAACTACAGCTCCGGCTTCTTTCATGATTATATATCCCGCTGCTAAATCCCATATTTTGACATTACCACAAGCCCATAGACCATCTATATATCCTGCTGCTAGATATGCCATATCCATAGCAATACTTCCAGAATATCTATAACCAGAAATTGTTTGTTGAAGTTTGATAAGTTCTGCTACATAGCTGTCATTAAATATTCTACGTGAGTATTTTAATGATGCTGAAATTAAAGTGTTTTTTAAGTCTTGATTTTGAGCAACTCTTATCTTTTTACCGTTAAGAAGAGCACCTTGACCTTTGTAAGCACAAAACATTAGATCTAAAAAAGGATTATAAATAACTCCTAAAACTATATCATCATCTTTCTTAGCAGCAATTGATATACAACAATGCGGTAAGCCATGAACAAAGTTATTAGTACCATCAATAGGATCAATAATCCATGTAAAACGACTATCTTTGTTACCAAACTCACCATTTTCTTCAGTTATGAAGTAGTCATTAAAGCCTGATTTTTTGATATTATCAATAATAAAGTTCTCAACAGCAATATCAATATTTGATACAGTTGTGTTATCAAGCTTTTGAGAAATCTTGATAGAGCTTAGATCATTTTGTGCTTGAAGAATAATTTTACCAGCTTTTCTAGCGATAGTTGTTACAGAATTAAGAATAGGTTTCATTGGTTGTGAAAAGTTATCAGATTATTACTTTTAGATATGATACATTATTTAGTTTAAAAATAGGATAGCTTTGCTTAAATAAGAGCTTAGATTATGCTAGTTATAGCATAAGTGATAGCTATGCTACCAAAAAATAACCAAGCAAATAGTATTAATGCTAATATTAAAGGTTTTATACCGGCTTGGATAAATTTAGATACATGAGTCTCAAGCCCTAGCGCAGTCATAGCCATAGCTAATAAAAATTGATCGGCTACTCTAATACTATTAACTGTTGCTACAGGTAGCAAGTCTAGGGAATTAAATCCAGCAACAATTATAAAGCCAATAGCAAACCATGGGATGATTTTTTTGATTGATCCTTTTTCGGGTTTTGAGCCATTTGCGCCAGTAACAGTAGTAGCTGACTTAGCGATCCATATACCTATCACGATTAGCATAGGAGCTAGCATCATCACACGGATCATTTTAACTGTAACAGCGACTTCTTCTGCATGAGCGCTTACACCACTACCAGCAGCTACAACCTGAGCTACCTCATGGATAGAGCCGCCAGCAAAAATACCATACTGAGCATCAGTCATATGACCTAAAAGGCCAGCTTTCATAAGAATAGGGTATAGAAACATTGCTGCAGTTCCAAATAGTACAACTGTACCAACAGCCATAGCTGCTTTATACGGTTCTGATTTTAAAGTGCCTTCAGTGGCTAGTACAGCAGCTGCACCACATACAGCACTACCAGCAGCCACTAAAATTGAGCTATCTCTATCTAAGCCAAATATCTTTGTTCCTAAAACGATACCTAGAATTAGCGTAGATACTAGCATAATTACTGATACAGAAAGCCCAGCTAAACCAACTGATGCTATTAATTGAAATGTAAGGTTAAATCCATAAAATATTATTGCAAATCTAAGGATTTTTTTTGCACTAAATATTACACCTTCTTTCCATTTATGAATAATTTTACTTGCAGGTGTATGGGTTAGAGCCATACCTAGCACAATTCCTATAATTAGTGGACTAATTCCAAGATCCTTAATCGTTGGAATTTTTGCAATAAAATATGCTATACCAGCAAGAACTGCTACTAATAGTACACCTAAGATCATTGGTTGCGTGAAATGTTTTTTCATAATTTATCAATATGCTGTTTTAATTAAGTTTTATATAAATATACATTATTAGTTAGCTATTTTATAACTAAAAGAACTTATATCTATTATTAGGAAAATTGATAGTTTGAGTATTAGGCATTCTTTTGTTCTTTTGAGAATAGAACAGCTAATATAACAAGTATGAAAGATATTATATAAAAGATTACCATGGCATGCATTACACTAGTAAGTCCAAAGTATTGGTTTATAAAAGCTCCGGTTGTAGTAGAAAGAGCAGTGCCTGTTGTACCAAATAAAAGAATGATTGTAATTAGTGTTGGCGGGGCATTTTCCATTTGGAAAGTTCCATAAGCTAGTAGACCTGCATAAATATAACAGTTGAATAATCCAAAAATAATTGCGGCTTTAAAGACTGTACTCATATCAGGGATATATAAAATACAAGATAAAGCAGCTAGTCCTATCAGCATAAATGTTGGTAGAATATATTTTAATGGGATAAATCTAGTTATTATTGGGCTAATAAACAGACCTACACATTTTGCTGTCCAGAAATAAGAAAGAGGTTTGTTTGCATTGATAGTGCCCCAACCTAATATTTCTTGGAAATATGATTGAGCGTAACTAGTCATAGTTAATTGAGCCAACAAGAATAAGAAAGCTGCAAAAGCTACACAATACAAGCTCAAATTCCATGTTGAGAAACTTAAACTTGGTTTTATCTCTTTAGCAATATTGTGACGATTAAGTATTGTGAAATCTGAAAATATTACTAAGACTAAGATAATTACAGCAGTTACTTGTAATATTAGATAAATAGTGTACCATTCAAAGTTTTGGGTATAAGATAAGCAGCAAATATCGGTATCAAAGCACCACCGAAGCTAAAGAAAAAGTCAGTAAAAATCACATTCATCGCTCTTATTTTATGGTCATTATAGATATGCACAATCATATAGCTTGCGATAGCCATAAAAAGACCCCCAGTGATACCTACACAAGTAAGTAGTATTTTAAGAGTAAGCATTGATGGAGTTAAAGTAGTGATTAATGATGATATAATCCCTATTGCGGCAGCAGCAATTAGTAATAATTTTATAGAGAATCAATTCATCAAAATACCTATAATCAATATCGCAAACCACATTGCGACATTAATAAATGTAAAAGCAAAGCCAATATTGCTGTTATGAAAATATTCTGATAATGGCTGCATTACCGCGCCTGTTACTAGCACTATATTTGCAGTATAAAAGTAACAAAGATAACAGATAAATGTTATAAGCAATTTATTTTTCAGTGATGATGAATCGTGTGTTATATTTTCCATGTCAAATTTTGCATAATTAAGATATCACAGTATTATTTTTGCATATACAGCTATTTTTAGCAAGCTTCTGATCTGCTATTCTTTTATGCAAATAATAGCCAATCACAGAAGTTAGGTAATTATGGAATTTGCTAAAATAATTTGGGAGAAAAATACGCCTAAATCAGTTTCTTTTGATGATTTTTATTTTTCAACAACGTCTGGTATCCAAGAGAGTATATATAATTTCTTAGTGCACAATGATTTACAACAGCGATTTTCTCAGTTACAAAATAAGCAATATTTTAGAATTTGTGAAACAGGTTTTGGTAGTGGGCTTAACTTTATCCTGACAAAGAATCTTTGGCATAAATATGTTATTAATGATTCTCAACTGGAGTTTATTTCATTTGAGAAGTTTCCTATAACAATAAATGACCTTAGAAAAATACTTAATAGTTTTGCTGAGCTAGACGGTTACCAAAGTTTTGTTGAGCAATATAATCCTATTGATGGTTTAAATATTTATAAGTTTGATAATATTACTCTTAAGCTAATAATTGATGATGTTAACAATATTAATCACTATAATCTTCCAGTTATAGACGCATGGTTCCTTGATGGTTTTTCACCAACTAAAAATAGTCTTATGTGGAGTGATAATCTTTTTGATAACATTTCAAAACTTTGTCATAACCATAGTAGCTTTGCAACTTTTACAGCTAGCTCTAAAGTAAGAAAAGCATTACAGAAATATGGTTTTAAAGTGAAAAAAGACAAAGGCTTTGGTAACAAAAGAGAAATGATGTATGGAGTATTTATGAGTTAGCAAGTTCTGGGATATGCTTGACAGCATCAAAAGACGTAAAATGGTATTCAACAACTTTATTTGTGTGGAATGGATCGTCTTTGATAAATTCTTTGATTTCTTGTATATCTCCACGTGCAATAATAATACCGCCTGTCTTTGATGTTTTAGGTCCAGAGGCTATAAATATTCCTTTATTATAGCCAATATCTAAGAAATCTCGATGTAAAGGTCTAACTTTAGCAATCTCTTCTTGTGTAGCCAAATAGTGAATATCAATTATATGAATTTGCATATTTTCTCCTTGGTATATAAAAAAAGCCACAGAAAGTGACTTATCGAACTGGTTAAATATAAGAAATCAGCTATTAATACTTAGATTTTTTTGAAAATTACAGAACCATTAGTGCCACCAAAACCAAAAGAGTTATTTAGCACATAATCAATTTTCATTTTCTTAGCAGCATTTGCAGCATAATCTAAGTTACAGCCATCATCTAAATTATGTAGGTTTATTGTTGGTGGAGCTACTTGGTCTCTTATTGCTAATACACTAAATATTGATTCAATAGCACCAGCTGCACCAAGTAAATGTCCTGTCATTGATTTTGTTGAGCTCATAACTAGATCTTTTCTATATTGTCCAATTACTTTTTCAACAACTTGTGACTCCTGAACATCTCCTAGTGGAGTTGAAGTACCGTGAGCATTAACGTAGTCTATAGCATCAGGATTATTTTCAAGTCCAGCATCAGCTAAAGCATTCTGAATACATCTTTCTTGACCTGGAGCATAAGGCATAGTCATATGATAACCATCAGCAGACATACCAAAACCCACAACCTCAGCATAAATCTTAGCGCCACGAGCTTTAGCTCTTTCATATTCTTCTAAGACAACAACACCAGCACCATCGCCAAGTACAAAGCCATCTCTGTCTTTGTCCCAAGGGCGTGATGCACCTTGTGGATCATCATTGCGCGTTGATAATGCTCTAGCAGCAGCAAATCCACCCATACCAATAGCGTTACTTGCTTTTTCAGAGCCACCAGCAAGCATAGCATCAGCATCACCACTAGCTATTAATCTAGCAGCCATACCAATATTATGAGTACCTGTAGTACAAGCAGTAACGATTGGAATATTAGGCCCACGTAAGCCATGATTTATAGAAATGATTCCAGAGAGCATATTCACGATTGAGGATGGTATACAAAAAGGTGAAATTTTAGAAGGTCCTTTTGTATCTATTACAGCTTTAGTAGTTTCTAAAGTCTCGATACCACCGATACCAGAACTAACACATACGCCAAACTTATATGAATCTTCTTCAGATACTTTATCAATTCCAGCATCTTTAAGAGCTTCATTAGCAGCGGCAATACCATAGTAGCAGAAAGGATCTACTCTCTTTGCGTCTTTTTTACCTACAAGTGCATCTACATCAAAATTTTTAATTCTTGCTGCAAATCTAACTTTAAACTCGCTAATATCAGGAGCAGGTGTGTCAAAACCAGTTATAGTTTCTACTCCACTTTTGCCAGCTAAGATATTAGCCCAAGTCGTAGGGACATCATTTCCTAAAGGTGTTACCATGCCTAAGCCAGTAACAACTACTCTACGATTAGATTTCATAATTTAAATTAACCTGTTTATATTCATTGTAGAAAAAAGTATGAAATCGTATTCATACTGACTTTAAGATTAATTTTGATTAACCTACATCTTTAGATTCGATATAGTCGTAAACGTCTTTAACAGTTCTGATTTTCTCAGCATCTTCATCTGGAATCTCAGTATCAAATTCTTCTTCTAGAGCCATTACAAGCTCTACTGTGTCTAATGAGTCCGCACCTAAATCATCGATAAAAGAAGCTTCTGGCTTAAGATCTTCTTCTTTAACGCCTAATTGCTCAACTATTATATGGTTAACTCTAGAAAATATTTTTGCTTTTTCATCGGCATTATTTTTTTTAGAATCTTCGTTATGTGTACTCATATTTTTTCCTTCTTATTTTTGTTTTGAAAAATTAAAACCCTTAATCGAGTCAATAATATTATTTTTTAATCATTTTTGCAATAATTTTGCAAAAATTAAGCCATATACATACCACCATTAACATGAAGAGTTTGTCCTGTTATATATTTCGCCTCTTCAGAAGCTAAGAAAGCTACTGCTGCAGCGATATCTTTTGGTTCTCCTATCTGTCCTGAAGGTATCTTAGTAGCGATAAAAGATTTCTGCTCATCAGTTAGTTTATCAGTCATATCTGTAGCTATGAATCCTGGAGCTACAACATTTACTGTGATATTACGGCTAGCAACTTCATAAGCAAGAGATTTTGAGAAACCTATTACACCAGCTTTAGCTGCGCAATAGTTGGTTTGTCCTGGGTTACCAGCTGAGCCAACTACAGAACCTATAGAGATAATTCTGCCCCATCTTTTTTTCATCATCCCACGTACACACTCTTTTGACATACGAAAGATTGAGCTTAGATTAGTATTTATAACTGACTGCCATTCATCTTCTGACATTCTCATCATTAAATTATCACGAGTAATACCAGCATTGTTGACTAGAATGTCTATTGCTAGATTTTCAGCTTTTATTTCAGCAAAGAAGTTTTGAATACTTTCAATATCTGAAATATTTAAGACTAATCCTCTTGCCTTAAATCCTTTTTCTTTCATTGAGTTTTCAAATTTTTCTGCAGAAGCTTGACTAGTTGCAGTACCTACTACAGTAGCACCTTTGCTTGCTAATGCATGAGCAACTTCAAAACCAATACCTCTACTTGCACCTGTCACAAGAGCAACTTTTTCATTCAAAGACATTTATTATCTCCTTTTAAATATTTTCTAAACTATCAATACTGTTTGTATCTTTTATATCTATTGATTTATCTATTCTTTTGATTAGTCCAGATAAGACCTTGTTAGGACCACATTCGATAACTTCTGTGACTCCAAGTTTGACTAGCTCTTCGATAGATTGTGTCCAAAGTACTGGCTTGTATAGTTGTTTAATAACAGCAGTTTTTATTTCAGCTGGATTTGCGTGTGATTTGGCGTCAAAGTTTTGTACAACAGCGGTAGTAGGCTCTTTAAATTCTACTTTGTTTAACTCTGCTTCAAATTTATCTGCAGCATCCTTCATTAAAGAACAATGTGAAGGTACGCTAACAGCAAGTATCTGCGCGCGTTTTGCACCTTTTTCTTTAGCTATTGTATTAGCTTTCTCAACAGCGGCTTTTTCCCCAGAGATGACAACTTGTCCTGTTGAGTTAAAGTTTGCAGCTTCAACAATTCCAGCATCACTAGCTTCTTGACAAGATTTGATTACATCCTCATTTGATAAACCTAGAATTGCGCTCATAGCACATTCTTTGTCAGTAACAGCATTTTGCATTAATTTGCCACGTGTAGATACAAGTTGTAAAGCATCTTTGTATGAAATACATCCAGCAGCAAGTAGGGCAGTGTATTCACCTAAACTATGTCCTGCAAAGTATGCTATTTTTAAGTCTGGCTTTTGCTCTTTTAAGACTTCATATATTGCATAACTAGTTGCAAGTAATGCTGGCTGGGTAAACTCTGTTTTATTTAGAGTTTCTTCATCATTTTGAATAATATTCCATAAGTCGTAGCCAAGGTGTTCTTTAGCTTCATCGACTATATTTCTAAACGTTTCAAAATTTTCATAATAATCTTGGAGCATCCCTAGTTTTTGTGAACCTTGACCAGGAAAAACTACAGCTGTTTTTGACATAATAATCCTCCTTTTATGTTATATAAAAATAGTAAATTTATAAAAGATTATATCTTCGCGATAAAACCACCCCAGACAAATCCAGCTCCGAATGCTTCAGAGATAATTGTATCGCCAGGTTTAATTTGATTTGTTCTTACAGCATGATCTAAGGCTAATGGGATAGATGCTACAGAAGTGTTACCATGATCTTGTAGTGTTGTAACAACTTTAGACATTGGCATGTCAATTTTTTTGGCAGTTGAGTTTAGTATTCTATAGTTTGCTTGATGAGGTACAAGCCAATCAATATCACTAGCTTTTATTCCAGCTTCTTGTATTAACTCATCAGCTAATGAAGATAAGCGTGAAACAGCAAATTTAAAAACCTTATTACCTTCCATTATTAAGTAAGGATCAATATTTATAGCTTGTCCTCTTGAAGTTGGTAAATTATTTGGGACATTAAGCATATCTAAGCATGAGCCATCTGTAAAAAGTAAAGATGATAATATCTTTTTTTCTTGGCTTGTTGAAATTACAACAGCACCAGCACCATCACCAAAAAGTACACATGTTGAACGGTCATTCCAATCTAGGACCCGCGTCATTTTTTCAGCACCAATTACGAGAATGTTTTTTGAAACACCTGTCTCTATATATTGTTTAGCGATATCCAAAGCATAAACAAACCCACTACAAGCAGCTGATATATCAAAACAACGTACCTTGAAATTATCTATTTGTAGATTCTGATGAACCATTGACGCTGTTGAAGGCATTATGAAATCAGGGGTACTTGTTGCAACAATTATCATATCAATATCGTTAGCAGTTAATTGTGCCGCTTCAAGAGCCTTTTTAGCTGCATGTGTAGCCATGTAACTTGTCGTTTCTGCTTCACTGGCGCAATGGCGTCTTTCTATGCCGACTCTTTGTTTGATCCACTCATCTGAAGTATCAACAAATTTACTTATATCTTCATTAGTTAAGATTTTTTCAGGCAAGTAACTTCCTGTACCTAATATTTGTGCAAACATTATATAGTTATACCTACTTTAAATTATGATTAACAACAAAAAAGCATAAGCTTTTCGCCTATGGCTCAATATTTATTGTAGCATGAATAAAAAAGATTAAAGAACTTTTTCTAAAGATTCTTGAATTGTTTTAGGGATATTGTATTTAATTTCTTTGATAGCTTCATAAATTGCAGTCTCAAAAGCATTGGCACTTGCACCACCATGGCTTTTAACAACAATTCCAGTTAGACCTAATAGTGATGCACCATTAAAGCTATCAAGATTCATACCTTTTTTCATCTTTTTGAATATTGGTAATGCCATTACTATAGGGATTTTCATTAATAAGGAGCTTTCTTGTATTGTTTTTTTGATAAGAGACTCTATAAGTCTTAAGCTTCCTTCCATTGTTTTTAGAGAGACATTACCAACAAAGCCATCACAGACTATTACATCGGTAGTATCATCAAAAATGTATTTACCCTCAATGTATCCGTTGTAATTAATGAAATCACAGCCTTGTAATAGTTTTGCAGCATTTTTAATATTATCTAACCCTTTCATTTCTTCTTCACCAATATTTAGTAATGAAACTCTAGGTTCAGCAATACCTTTTGAACTTGCTGCTAATATTGATCCCATGATTGCAAATTGGAAAAGTTGTTCAGACGTACAAACGACATTTGCACCAAGGTCAAGCATATAAGTTTTACTAAGTTGCTTAGTTTCTCTATTGAATGCAGGTAATGCGTAAACAATAGCAGGGCGATCAACACCATTGATAGTTTTTAATACAAATTTTGATGTAGCCATTAGCGCACCAGTATTACCAGCACTGACGCAGGCATCAACAGTACGATCTTTGACAAGATTGATAGCTACGCGCATAGAAGAGTCTTTTTTCTTTCTAACAGCAATAGAAGGTGATTCATCCATGCCAACTGTCTCACTAGCGTGATGAATAGCTATTCTTTGTAAAACTGGTAGTTTTATTTTCTTGACTTTTGAATATCTGTCTAAAGCTCTTTTAATTTTATGATGATCTCCAACTAATACTATTTGCAAATTAGAGTCTTTTTTTACTGCTTCAAGAGCTGCTGGGATAGTAGTGTTTAAACCATGATCTCCACCCATTGCATCTATAGATATTTTGTAACCCATAATAGATAAAACTTCCTATATCGCTAATTGTCTATTGCTCATCATCAATAATTTAATTGTCATTTAGATAAGCTGATTAAAAGTGTTGATGGGAAATATTAGTCTTCAGATTTAGTATCTACTACTTTTCTACCTTTGTAGAAACCATTAGGTGATACATGATGTCTCAAGTGTAATTCACCTGTTGACTTATCAGTAGATAGAGTAGGATTTGTTAAAGAGTCGTGAGATCTTCTTATATCTCTTTTTGATCTGCTTTTTTTAACTTGTTGTACAGCCATTTTAGATAACCTCGTAGTGTTTTTTATATTCTAAATCAGTATGTTACTTGAGTGTTTTAAGAATCTCAAAAGGATTCTTTTTCTCTTGTATAACACTTTCTTGCTCGCTATAGTATGAATGTTTTTTTGTATTTTTACAAGTGCTTGTGTCTTTTTTTGGTATTAAAGGTAGGTCTAAAAGTATCTCTTCCTTAATTATATCCTTTAGATCGATAATTGCGCTATTACATATAAAAGGCTCATAAAGACTATCCTCTACCAGTCTGTCATCTTCAGTAATTATTATGGTATTTGTTATATTAAAATCATGCTCGAATACTTCTAAAGAATCTTGGCAAATAAGTTGTAATTTGGCTTTAATTGAATATTTAATGCAAGTATGATTTTTTTCTTCAAAAAAAGAAAATGAACATACAAATGTGTGAGGATTAGCCGTGATGAAATCTGAAATTTGATTGAGTTGTTCGATGGTTATCTCAATATCTTCTAATTCTCTTTTTTGTTTAGCATATATTGAGTAATTTATCTGACTATGCTTACCTTTCATCTTTGCTATTAGTGAGATATTTTGTTGGTACTATTATTGTATATAGATTTCTTGTTTTATGAAAGTCTCTACTGTATCATCATACTAGTTATTTTTTAAAATTGTCAATCATATAATCAAATATAAGGGTCAAATACTAATGTCTTTATCTATTCCACGCGAGTTTTCAAACGCTATAAGATTTTTATCTATTGATGCAACACTTAAAGCTAAATCAGGACATCCTGGAATGCCTATGGGGATGGCTGATATTGCCACAGTGTTATGGACAAAGTTTCTTAAGCACAATCCAAATAATCCACATTGGATAAATAGAGATAGATTTGTTCTTTCAAATGGGCATGGCTCAATGCTTTTATATTCTCTGTTACATCTGACAGGTTATGATCTATCTATTGAGGATATTAAAAATTTTAGGCAGTTACACTCAAAAACTCCAGGGCACCCTGAGTATGGCTATACGCCAGGAGTTGAGACAACAACTGGTCCATTAGGGCAAGGAGTAGCAAATGCTGTGGGTATGGCTTTAGGTGAAAAGCTATTATCAGATAGGTATAATACACCTGATTTAAAAGTTATAGATCATCACACTTACGTGTTTTTAGGTGATGGATGTTTGATGGAGGGTGTTTCTCATGAAGCATGCTCATTAGCAGGGACTCTAGGTTTAAACAAATTAGTAGCATTTTGGGATGATAATAATATTTCGATAGATGGCGATACTAAGGGTTGGTTTAGTGATAATACACCTGAGAGATTTAGGGCGTATGGTTGGCATGTTATAGAAAATGTTGATGGTCATGATTTTGTTGCGATTGAAAAAGCTATAAATGAAGCCCATTCTCAGCAGCAAAAACCAACTTTAATCTGTTGTAAAACTGTAATTGGTTTTGGCTCACCTGAGAAAGCTGGAACTGCCTCTGTGCATGGTTCGCCTTTAAGTGATCAAGAAAGAGCCTCAGCTGCTAAAGAGCTTAACTGGGATTATCAAGCTTTTGAAATACCTCAAGATGTTTATAAATACTGGGATGCTAGGGAAAAAGGACAAGCTTTAGAAGCAAATTGGCAAGGGCAATGGAATTTATTTAAAGACAGTCCTAAGTTTGACGAATTTGAACGAGTTTTAAGTAAAGAGTTGCCAGTTGGATTAGAAAGCGCTATTAATGACTATATAGCTTCGCAATTGAGTAATCCTGTCAAAGTGGCAACACGTAAAGCTTCACAAATGGTGCTTGAAGTCTTGTGTAAGAATATGCCTGAGATGTTTGGTGGATCAGCAGATTTGACAGGATCAAATAATACTAATTGGAGTGGTTCAGTTTGGCTAAATAATACTCAAGAAGGCGCAAATTATCTTTCTTATGGTGTTAGAGAGTTTGGTATGGCTGCAATAATGAATGGTCTAAGCCTTTATGGTGGTATCAAACCTTATGGTGGTACATTCTTGGTATTTAGCGATTATTCAAGAAACGCGATAAGAATGTCAGCGTTGATGAAACAGCCTGTAGTTCATGTTATGTCGCATGACTCAATTGGTTTGGGAGAAGATGGATCAACTCATCAACCTATAGAACATGTTCCGAGTTTAAGACTTATACCTAACTTAAGTGTTTGGCGACCTGCTGATACAATTGAAACAATGATAGCATGGAAAGAGGCTGTAAAATCTAAAGATACGCCAAGTGTAATGGTACTTACACGTCAAAACTTAATGCCAGTAGTGCAAACACAGCATCAGGTAGCAAATATTGCTAGAGGTGGTTATCTAGTTAAAGATAATCCTGATGCTAAATTAACTATTGTTGCTACTGGCTCTGAAGTTGAGCTTGCTGTCAAAGTTGCTAATGAATTTGAAAAGAAAGGTATAAAATTAAATGTTGCTTCTATACCGTGTGTAGAAGTTTTTGCTACTCAAGCTCACGAGTATAAAAAAACAGTAATAAAAGATGATATCCCGGCAGTTTTTGTTGAGATGGCGCAACCTGATATGTGGTATAAATATATGCCAAAAGCTGGAGGGGAAGTAAAAGGAATCTATAGCTTTGGTGAGTCAGCACCGGCTGAAGATTTATTTAAACGTTTTGGATTTACTGTAGAAAATATTAGCAATATTGTTGCTAAATATGTTTAATAAACTTTCGCAAGATAATATCTTAAGGAGATTAAAAATGAGAGTTGCAATTAATGGTTTCGGTAGAATTGGTCGTTTAGCATTTCGTCAAATGTTTGGTAAAGATAACATTGAGATTGTCGCGATTAATGATTTAACAAATCCTGAGATGTTAGCACACTTATTGAAATATGATTCTGCTCAAGGTAGATTCTCAAAAGCAGCTGTAACAGTAGCAAAAGAAAGCTCTATAGTTGTCGATGGTAAAGAGATTAAAATATATGCTGAAAAAGATGCAGCTAATCTACCTTGGGGCGAGTTAAATGTCGATGTTGTACTAGAGTGCACTGGTTTTTATGTATCAAAAGCAAAGTCACAAGCTCATATTGATGCAGGTGCTAAAAAAGTAGTTATTTCAGCGCCAGCTGGTAATGACCTACCAACAGTTGTCTTTGGTGTTAATCATGACATCCTCAGCGCAGATGATAAAATCATATCAGCGGCTTCTTGTACAACTAATTGTCTAGCTCCTATGGCTAAAGCTCTTCATGATCTAGCAACCATTGAAAGTGGTTTTATGACCACTATTCATGCATATACAGGTGACCAAAATACTTTAGATGCTCCTCATGCGAAAAATGACTTCCGTCGTGCAAGAGCTGCTGCTGTAAATATTGTACCTAACTCAACTGGTGCCGCTAAAGCTATTGGTTTAGTGATTCCTGAACTTGCTGGTAAGTTAGATGGGGCTGCTCAGCGTGTCCCTGTTGCTACTGGTTCTTTAACTGAGCTTGTTGCTGTCGTATCTAAGAAGGTAACAGCTGAAGATGTTAATGCTGCGATGAAAGCTGCTGCAAATAAATCTTTTGGTTACACAGAAGAAGAGCTAGTGTCTAGTGATATCATCGGGATTTCTGAAGGATCGTTATTCGATGCAACTCAAACTAAAGTTACTTCACTAGGTGATAAATCTCTAGTTAAAGTAGTATCTTGGTATGACAATGAAATGTCTTATACAAATCAAATGGTTAGAGTAGTAGAGTACTTCGGAGCTCTATAAACATTATAGGTGATATAAATGAGTTTTCTAACATTGAAAGATGTTGATTTAAAAGATAAAAAAGTCTTGGTTCGTGTTGACTTCAACGTACCTGTTAAAGATGGTAAGGTAACAAGTAAAGTTAGAATTGAAGCGGCTATTCCGACTATTCAATATATTCTAGATCAAGGTGGAGCTGTGATTCTGATGTCACACCTTGGTCGTCCTACAGAGGGTGAGTATGATTCTCAGTTCTCTCTAGAGCCTGTTGCTAAAGCTTTATCTGAAATTATCAATAAGCCGGTTAAGTTTGCTAAAGACTGGTTAGATGGTGTTGATGTTAAAGCTGGTGAAATTGTCATGTGTGAAAATGTCCGCTTTAATAGTGGTGAGAAAAAATCAACAGATGATTTATCTAAAAAGATTGCAAGCTTAGGTGATGTGTTTGTTATGGACGCTTTTGCTACAGCGCATAGAGCTCAAGCTTCGACCTACGGTGTTGCTAAGTATATTCCTGTAGCATGTGCAGGGATATTGTTAACTAATGAAATTCAAGCATTAGAAAAAGCTTTAAAATCGCCAAAAAAACCAATGGCAGCAATAGTTGGAGGGTCTAAGGTCTCTACTAAACTATCGGTGCTAAATAACCTTCTTGATAAGGTTGAAATTCTTATTGTTGGTGGTGGTATTGCTAATACTTTCATAAAAGCAGAAGGTTTTGATGTTGGTAATTCATTGTATGAACAAGATCTTGTCGCTGAAGCAACAGAGATTTTAGCTAAAGCTAAAGCTTTAGGGGTTAATATTCCTGTGCCAGTTGATGTAAGAGTTGCTAAAGAGTTTAGCGAAAATGCCCAAGCAATCATTAAAAAGGTTTCCGATGTTGTTGCGGATGAGATGATTCTAGATATAGGTCCAGAATCTCAAAAGATAATTGCTGAGCTGTTAAAATCAGCAAATACTATCTTATGGAATGGACCTGTTGGAGTATTTGAGTTTGATAACTTTGCAGAGGGTACAAAAGCTTTATCTTTAGCTATAGCACAATCGCACGCTTTTTCAGTAGCTGGTGGTGGTGATACTATTGCTGCGATAGAAAAATTTGGCATTAAAGACCAAGTTTCTTATATATCAACAGCTGGTGGAGCATTCTTAGAGTTTCTTGAAGGCAAGAAATTACCAGCTATAGAGATACTTAAAGAAAAAGCAATCAGGTAATTTAGGATAATTTATATGAGAAGAACAAAAATTTTAGCTACTCTTGGTCCTGCTAGTGAATCAAGAGAAGCTCTAACAGAGATGATTAAAGCAGGGGTTAATGCAGTTAGATGTAATTTTTCGCATGGCTCTGCTGAAGATCATCGCAAAAGAGTTGATTTAATTCGTCAAATCGCAAAAGAGCAAGATACACATGTTGGTATTTTAGCTGATTTACAGGGACCAAAAATCAGATTATCAAAATTTAAAAATGGTTCCGTAGAAATTAAGAAAGGTCAAAAATTTACACTGGATGCTGATCTTGGTATTAATGATGGTGATGAGAATACTGTAGGGATTGACTATAAAGAACTCATTCAAGATGTAAAAAAAGGCGATATACTACTTGTAGATGATGGCAAAATTGTCTTAGAGGTTGATTCTGTAAAAGGAAATAAGGCAGTCACTAAAGTTGTCGTTGGCGGTAAAGTTTCTAATAATAAAGGCATCAATAAGAAAGGTGGCGGACTTACAGCACCTGCACTTACTGAGAAAGACAAAGAAGATATAAAAATAGCTGCGATGCTACAAGTGGATTTCTTAGCGGTATCATTTGTCAGAGATGGTAAGGATATGGAGTATGCACGTCAACTTGTCCACGAAGCCGGTTGGAGACCTGCTATGGTGGCTAAAATTGAGCGTGCAGAGGCTGTCTTGGAAGATAACCTTAAGAGTATTGTTGATGCTTCTGACCTTGTAATGGTAGCGCGTGGTGATTTGGCTGTTGAAATTGGTGATGAGAATGTGCCAACTGTACAGAAGCTTATTATCAGTACAGCTAGACGAAATGAAAAAGGTTCTATTACTGCTACACAAATGATGGAGTCGATGATAGAGAACTCTTCACCAACTCGTGCTGAAGCATCTGATGTTGCTAATGCTGTTTTTGATGGCACAGATGCTGTAATGTTATCAGCTGAAACAGCGGTAGGTAAATATCCTGTTGAAACAGTTTCTGCAATGTCAAGGATATGTAAATCTGCTGAAAAAAGTAAGTATACACATATTTCTAAAAAGCAAAAAATAGCTGATTGTGATAGGATTGATCATGCTGTATCTGTTGCAGCAGTCAAAATAGCTAACGATATTGGAGCTAAAGGATTAATTGTATTGACAGAGGGTGGTAATACTTCGCGTTGGATGTCACGAATAAATACTGATTTACCTATTTACGCATTATCAAGAAACGCAACAACTTTAGGTGCGATGACATTATTTAGAGGTGTGGTACCAATATACTTTGATTCAACTAGAATGTCTAAGTTGTATGTAAATAGATCAGCTTGCATGGAGCTAGAGAGCAGAAATTTAGCCAAAGATGGTGATATTTTTGTGCTTACTAGTGGCGATAGTATGGGTGTACATGGAAGCACTAATAAGATTAAAGTGATAATTGCAGGTCAGGTAAGATAAAAGGAGATAATAATAATGGCTTTAGTTTCATTGCGTCAACTATTAGATCATGCTGCTGAGCATGGTTATGGATTACCAGCTTTTAATGTTAATAACCTTGAACAGGTTAGGGCTGTTATGGAAGCTGCGGATAAGGTTAACTCACCAGTTATTTTACAAGGTTCGGCTGGAGCAAGAAAGTATGCTGGAGCATCTTTTATTAGGCATCTAGTTTTAGCTGCAATAGAAGAATATCCACATATCCCAGTATGTATGCACCAAGATCATGGTACATCTCCATCAGTTTGTCAAAGATCTATCCAATTAGGTTTTTCATCTGTGATGATGGATGGTTCTCTAAAATCAGATGGTAAAACTCCAGCTGACTACGAATATAATGTTAATGTTACAAAAACAGTTTCTGATATGGCTCATGCTTGTGGCGTATCGGTTGAGGGTGAGTTAGGTTGCCTTGGTTCGTTAGAAACTGGACAAGCTGGCGAAGAAGATGGTATAGGTGCTGAAGGTACTTTATCTATGGATCAATTACTTACTGACCCTGAAGAGGCAGCTGATTTTGTTAGAAGAACTAAAGTTGATGCTTTAGCTATAGCTATCGGTACTTCGCATGGTGCTTATAAGTTCACAAAACCACCTACAGGTGATGTATTATCTATCAAAAGAGTAAAAGAGATTCATGCAAGAATACCTGATACTCACTTAGTAATGCATGGTTCATCTTCTGTGCCACAAGACTGGTTAGAAGTAATCAATACTTATGGCGGTGCTATGGGAGAAACTTATGGTGTACCTGTAGAGGAAATCGTTGAAGCTATAAAGTATAGCGTACGTAAGATAAATATTGATACAGATCTACGTATGGCAGCTACTGGTGCTATCAGAAGATTTTTAGCTGAGAATCCAGCTGAATTTGATCCACGCAAGTATAATGCTGTTGCCAAAGCAGCAATGTCAGAGATTTGTGCGGCCCGTTATGAAGCATTTGGTAGTGCTGGTATGGCGAGCAAAATTAAGCCTATATCTCTTGAAATTATGTTTCAACGCTATGAGAGTGGTGAGTTAGATCCAATTGTTAAATAATAAACTTTTAAAATTTTAGATAATAGTTTTAGATATTTTTCATAATCTCTATTTATAATTTAAAAAATTTTAAACTCTTATAGTCGTTAACTGATAAATCATGTATAGAATCTAGTTATTCATAATAGATAAAAACTTTTTTTGACAACTTTGTTAAGAATTATTTCTCATAAATTATACATTTTAATAAAACTTTTAACTACTCCATTAGTCCAGCCAAAACCATCTTGGACTATATACTCTCCTCCTCCTGCTTTTTGCTCGGGGATTATTACATCGTATTTTTCACGAATTTTTCCAGTTTGTTTAAATTTTGCATTAACTGTATTTATAAACCTTGTTGCAATAGTTTTTGCAAGTTTATCAAAACCATAATTCTTTAAACCTATTACTGCCTCAAAGTGTAATGGAGCCCAACCATTTGGAGAATCCCATTGTTGTGTTATATTTGTAAGAGTTGTAATAAGGCCATATTCAGTTAAAAAATCTTTTTCTATAATTTTAGCAACTTTCAGTGCTTGCTGATCTGTTGCTATGTTTAAGAATAAAGGAGCTATTCCAGCTAGACTTGTAATATCTGTAAGTTCATTCTTAACATGATTTAGATCATAAAAAAATTCTTTTTGGTTATTCCAAAATTTATCCTGAATAAGTTGTTTTCTTTTTTTGCTAATTCTAGATACTTGGTAGCTTTTTTTTGTTGTGAAAATTCTGTGAACCATTTACCTAGTAAATGTTCTAATCCATATAAATAACTATTTAAATCAACAGGTAAAATATCAGTTGTTTGGATGGTATTAAAATCATCTGCTTTGGCAAACCAGCGGCTAGAGAAATCCCATCCAGACTCACAAGCAGCGCGAATATTTCGATAAAATTTTGATTTGTTTTTTATGTTTTTTGCATGTTCGATATCTTCTCGATATGATTCTGGTCTAGGAGTGTCAGAGTTATCCCAATATCTATTTAATCCATTGATATTTCTTTGAGAGGTCATCCAAAATGAATATTCTTTTTCTAATAATGGGAGATATTTTTCAATGGCAGATATACCAAGTTCTTGATATAAAATATTTACGATCAAATAAAATAAAGGAGGTTGAGAGCGGGTTAGGTAATATTTTCTATTTGCATTTGGTACAAAGCCAAGTGTATCTATAAGGTATGCAAAATTATTAGCAATATCTTTTATCATGTGAATCTTACCATCAACTCTTAGACCTTCACAAGTAAAGTAACAGTCCCAGTAATAGACTTCTCTAAATCTACCGCCTGGAATTATATAGGGGTTTGGTAAGGGTATAAGAGAACTTAAATAGTTTTGTTGATCAAATGATTGATATAAAAAACTCCACATTTGTTTTATGTATTGCTTGAGAGTTATTTCTTTATTATCAAAAGTTTTTTCTGATATGGGTGGGTGAAAGTTTTCTTAAATAAAATTTTTAAGATCGAAATCTTTAGAATCTTTGGAATTTCTGTAATCTTTAAGGATAACTTCAGGAGACCTTTTAGGTGACATATCTACAAAATATTTTGAATCATCAAAACAAGGTTCTAATTGAACTGCCTCAAAAAGCTCACCTGATAGTTGGATTAGTAGTTCTTGATTATTATCCATATTATTTATTTCCATGAAGTTTAGCATATGGTGGTATTATTAGTACTAAAAAAATTATTGGTATAAGTACAAAATAAAATGCAGTTATTCCGCCAAATTGTGCAAATATTTCACTAATTACTTTAGATCCTATAGTACCCCCTAAGGCTGAAAATATAATTATTAAACCAGCCATGGCACTTTGTAAATTTTCTGGTTGGCTACTAAGAACACTTGAACATAGTGTTGGATATATTGGAGCCATAAAAAAACCAATCATTGGAAAAAGTAAGGCTATAAGTACTCCTATAACTGTGTCAGTTCCATCAGGATTAATTAGTGTAGATAGTTGAAGTGTAGTTATAGTTAATCCGAAAGATATTTGTAGAAAAAGATATTTGTAGAAATGTTATAATGTCTAATAAAAATGCCATCATATAGCCAATATTTTAGAGACATCGTAATTAATAAATATGAAGAAGGTATGACGGAGTTCGAGCTGAGTAAGTTTTTTAACATAGATAAGCGTACAGTTGTTTCATGGATAGAGTTTTATAAAAGAACCGGAGATTATAGTTCAAAGCAAGGAGTTGGTTGTGGCAGAGTCGCTAGCTTTACCGATAAAACATTGATTGAACAGTATTTGATAGATCATCCAGATGCAAGTGCATTAGATATAAAAGAAGCATTAGCCCCTAATATTCCAAGAAGTACATTTTATGATTGTCTTAATAGACTTGGTTTTAGTTTTAAAAAAAGACTCCAAAATATAAGCAAAGAAAAGAACATGAAAGGTTGGAGTATATAGAAAAACTAAAAGAAATAGCTCAAAACTTGTTATTTTATATAGATGAGATGGGGTGTGACAATAAGCTTTCTATCCTAAGAGGATGGTCACTAATTGGTGAGCCTAGTTATGGTGAGGTTTTAGCATATCAAACACAAAGAAGAAGTATTGTTGCTGGATATGATTATGCAGATAAAAAGATTATAGCTCCATTAGAGTACAGTGGATATACCAATACTGAAATTTTTAATCAATGGTTTGAGGAACACTTATGCCCATCATTAAAACCTAAAACTACTATAGTAATGGATAATGCTAGTTTCCATAAATCCTCTAAGCTGATTGAAATAGCCAATAAATTTGATGTACAAATATTATATCTACCTCCGTATTCTCCAGATTTAAATCCTATTGAAAAGGTTTGGGCTAACTTTAAAAAAATATTTAGAAAAGTGAATAATAGTTTTGAAAAATTTTGTGATGCTATCTCTTATGTGTTTAACAAAATACTCTCGGATTAACTATATTATTAAAATTGCACAGCAGATAAGAGCTATAAGAATAATTTTTTTCCAGTCAATTTTCTTCATTATGAAACCAAAAATGATTCTGCCTGCAGTAATATTCAAAGCAAAAAAACTCGCCATAAATACACTAGTTGATGCAGAAAGATGAAGAACTTTGGTATTAAATGTTGGTAACCATGATTGTACGCTTTGTTCTATGAATACATAAAAAAATACGCTGATAATAAATAACAGAACTATAGGTAGCTTTATAAGTTTTAGCATATTTAGTGTATCTGCTAAAAAATTAGAGTTTTGGGTTATTTTTGCTGCTGATTCATCAAGCTTTGTAAATAAAAGTAGTAGAAAAGCTATAACACATAAACCAGCTAGTAACCAGTAAGTACCAAACCAGTTACCAAAATATATAAATATACTAAATATAAAAAAACGCAATACTACACCCATTTGGGAAATGCCTTCTAATAAACTCATTAAACTAGCATGTGCTTTTGAATTATCGGTAATCAAACCAACTGTTGAATACACAGAAACTTTGATTAAGGCAAAAGCCACTCCAGTTAATATAAATAATATCTTAGTAGTTAAAAAACTATCGAAGGTCACCATAGTAATACATCCTATAGTAATTATTGCTAATCCAGTCAACATGGAATTTTTATAGCCAAACCTTGGGATAAATGAGCAAATCGAGAATGAAACTACCGCTATTGTTAGATCCTTACAAGCCTCAAGAATACTAGCTTCAATCTCTGTGGCTTTGTAATGGGTAACTGACTGTAATATAACAATACCAACACTATTGAGTAAAATAGCGCTAATAAAAAAGATAAGAAAAAGCAAAAGCAAAAGCTTTAGCTTTAATAATTGCATGGCTACTAAATAAAATAGATGATTTAAATATTAAAGAATAAACAAAGTTATGTGCTTAAACAAGTTTTAAGATTGCGTTTGTGACTTTTTTAGTATGTAATTAATTATGTATTCTTAGAAATGGGGTATCTGCTTTGAGTGAATATAAATATTGTGTAGGAATCATGTCTGGAACATCACTAGATGGGATAGATGTTGCTTTGTGTAAGATTCGAGGTAGTGGATTAGATACTGATGTTAAATTGATAGATTGTCAAACATATCCATATCCAACTAATTTGCTATGTGATATTAAGAAATCTTTAGATTTATCAACAAGTAACGCTCAGTTGTTATGTAGTCTTAATTTTAAGCTTGGTATTGAGTATGCAAATGCGGTAAAAAAAACTAGTAGCAGCCAATAACTTGAATTTGAAAGATATAGCATTTATAGCAAGTCATGGACAAACAATTTATCATCAAGCAAACAATGAACAAGGTTTTATTAAATCATCATTACAATTGGGAGATGCTGCAACAATTGCCTATGAATGTCAGACAACAGTAGTATCAAATTTTCGAGCAGGAGATATCGCTGCTGGAGGAGATGGAGCTCCTCTTGTACCTTATGTTGACTATCTACTATATAGAGATAAAGATAAATCACGAGCTTTACATAATATAGGTGGAATAGCAAACACTACAATTATTCCTAAAAATGCAAATATTGATGATATTTATGCTTTTGATACGGGACCTGGGAATATGATGATAAACAGAGCTATGGAAGTTCTGTTTAACCAAGATTATGACAAAGGTGGTGATACTGCCGCAACGGGGATAGTTATTGTAGATATGTTACAAGAGCTTTTGGATAATCCTTATCTAAAGCAGAAACCACCTAAATCAACAGGTCGAGAGCTTTTTGGAATTAATTATACAGATAAAATTATAGCTAAATATAAGCAAAATAAACCTGAAGATATAGTTCACACTCTGACAATATTTACGGCACAAAGTATCGTAAGAGCCTATAAGGATTTTGTATTTAATAAAAATAAACTAGATCAAATAATATTTACAGGTGGTGGAGCATATAATAAGTTCTTAATAAAAACTATTTCAGATTTACTTGATGTTGAGGTTTTAACATTTGAAGATATTGGTTAGAGTAGTGATGCGAAAGAGGCTATAGCTTTTGCAGTATTGGGCAATGAAACTCTTAATAAAAGTTATAATAATATACCATCTGCAACCGGAGCAAAAAGTAGAGTTATATTAGGTCAAATAAATTTCTTTTTAAAAAACAATCATAAAAGCGCTGTAAAATAGGTTTATCCAATCATAAGGTTCATGTAAGAATAAAGATTATACTATAGTTTACTTGTAAGAGTAGTAAGTATGGATCAAGATATCAATGATTTATTATATGATACTAATGATTTGAAAAAAGAAAAAGTATGTGGCGGCTTTTTTGATTTTATCAAAGCTTGGTTTTATAATGACGTTGAAAGACATATGTTTTTTGAAGATGAGATTATTGTGGCTCAGAAACTTAAAACGATGGATGTCATGGCTAATACATACGCCTTAGAGAGAAAAAAATATTTTGAAAAATTTCTCAAAGATTCTCATAAACAAAAAGGTTTTTTTACAAGAATAAAAGATAGAGATTTTGCTTTTTATAAAGATCCTACTAGGGTTAAACTATGGAGTAGTATTACTGATACTGATGTCTATAGCTTTTTTATAAAGTCAAGCGTTAACCAAGTGCTTGGTGGTGGTAATATAGCTCAACTGACATCATTACCAAAATTTAAGTTTAATGCAATAGCATCAGTTAATAATGAAAACATCTCGGCAGCAGCTAATCTTGCAGCTACTGGAGCAAAAAGTTTTTTTGGAAGTTCATGTATAAATATTTGGTCTAATTTACCTGTATTTGATAGTGAAAGAGGAGATGTTAAATCATTTATTCCATTATACCTAAGAATAAGTGGTAAAGCTTCATCGGCATTATTTAATTATAATATAGATATAAGTGCTAGCACAAATAGATTAAAATTTACTGAATCAAAATGCATGGAATTATTAAATAACTTTAAGGGCAATGTAAATCTTAGATTAGTGGCTGCAAAAAGCTCTAGAGAAGCAAAAAGCTTTATTTATACTCCAAAATTTAAAGAAGATAGTAATAAGCATTTAAATGATTTAGGTTTTATTCTAAATACTCAGCAAGGTTCATATAGATATTTAGTTCCTGAAATTAGGGATGGACTTGATCTAATTAGAGAATATACATACCCCGAAATTGAACAGATTTATTTTGGTAGGAGTGCACTTTCTGGTTATTCAAAAAGTAATTATGACAAGCAAAGTTTAGGTATTGAGAAAAATGGTGAGGGTCTTATGACTCTTAGGGTTAGTTCCAAAGATTATGAAAATCCACTAATTCAGGTCAAAACTTCAGTTAATGTAACTAGTTTTGATCTTTTATCAGGACAAATAAAAGGTAAGATTTTAGCTGATGACTTAATTGGTTTTTCAGATGCTAAAGGTGCTATTAATAAGTTCAGAAACGAAGTTGATACAATTATTAAAAACAATATTAGTGAAAGCTTTAAGTCTCCTTTTAAGATACCAAACTTATCTGAATTTAGTGATATGGAGATAAGAGTGAGGTTTGGCTTATATTCTAAACAATCAGCATCCAAGTTGAGGACCATAAGAATCTCTATTCCTATGACTACTAAAATGTTAGATTTTAATCAAACATCTGGGTCATATAATACAAAATCAGGTATGGGTTATTCAATGGCTCAGAGACATCAATTAAAAGAAGCAATACCTTATAATGAAGGTCTTCTAGAAAATTCTGCTCAGCAGGATTTTGATTTGGTTAAACCAACCGGAAATAGTACTCTTGGAGCTGTGCAAGATAATTTATCAAACATATATGATAAAAGTAGTACGTTTGACTCAGTAATAGGTTCTTTGAGAGAGCTTTATAAACTTAAAGGTGAAGACCTAACAAATATTGATTCTCATGATATCCTTAATGTTTTATCACAAAACTCGTCTTTATCGGGGTTATCTAGTAGTATCGCAGCAGATCTAAATGAGTTAAACTCTAAGTTTAAGGATATTACGTCTATAAATAAAAAAACATCTGAAGCGATATTATCTACGAATTACCAGCAATATAATCCTAGTTTTAATAAAGCAAAAATATTCGATAATCCAGATTCTTTCTATGTTCAAGATACTTTAATTAACTACTCACAAACCCTAAAAAAAGAAGAATTTAGAGATCAGATGTCAACAATAAATATTATTGAATTTGGTAGTGATGGTGACTTACCTATATTATTTAATCTTTGTAAAATGATGACTAGCGAGTCAGCAAAAGATGGCGCAAAAAATTTTCTAAGTCAAAAGGAGAATGTTAATAAGACTAAAGAGTTTTTTGATGCTCTAGAAAATACCACTTCTGTAATAAGTCCAGAATCAAATATCAGTTATACATCTATTAATGTGCTTTGTAGCAAAAATGCTGGAGGTGTAATTACTGAGAATAACAAAGCATCTTCTGTATCCCTAGGTTCAACTATTAGTTTAGCGGATTTTAATAGAATGTATTCGCTTGACTCAAGAGTTTCTGTGCTTGGAGTATCTCCTTTAGAAGAGTTATCAAGTTTTTCAGCGAAAAAAAATGAATATAAAATCACTTTTGAAGAATATTTTACTAAGTTAGCGATTCAAAGATATATGGAAGTTATTATGATAGATGATGAAGCTGACTTTATAAAATCATTTGTATTACCAATGATGGAGTGTCAAAAGAAACTATTAGATAATTTAGTTATTCTAAATAAGGATGCTAAATGGAAAAGTAGTTCATCATTTAAGAGAGCTTTCTCAAATAGAGGTAGTTTTAGTTTTACTGGTTGGCTTAAAGAGAGACTTCCTGGCTTTGATTTTGAGCTTTCTCAGGAGTATGCTTATTTTACTGGCTTAGTAATAAACTTTGCCTTTGAAGAAGATAACTCTTCTTCTGAAACTGTAATTAAACTATGTAAAATTATAAAATCTTTAGATAGGCTTGTTCGAGGTTTTTATTTCTTACTAAGAAGGATGGTGAAAAATAGAAATACTAAAGTTGGTTCTCATAATGTCTCTGAAAGTCACATTAATATGGTTAAGCAGATTTTAACATCCTTATGTGAACCATATCAGATTTTAACTCAGAAGGTAAGCGATAATGCTGAACTGTTGTCTGCTTTAGTTAATATGTTGAGTTTTATGGATAGCCTTGTTGAAGTACAGCGGTTATGTGCTTCGATTTGTATTCCAACCAGTGCATTTTTCACTTTAGTGAATGAAAATAAAAATTTGTTGAAAGATATTTGCTACACTGTCGAAAAAAGTGGTGTTACAGGAATAGTGGTTGAATCGACATTTAGCTATTCGCCAGAACTCTTCAAAGAAAATCAACAAGATATTAAGCTTAACATTAAAAACACGTCAGTCAGAGTACGAGATGGTAAAGTCAAGAGGGTTACCAGCATTGATAGGAATGCTAATACTGAAGCTATCTTACAAAGTATTTATGATAATATAATTGCGTTTGATGAACAAGATTTAGAAAGACTATTTACGGGGTTTAGGATTTTAAAACAAGAAAATTCGACAAACACTAATAAAGCCGTTTTCAATATTGGTTTAACATATCATCCAATAACTAATAATGCTTTTGTTGAATTTAATAAGGATCAACAAAGTTTATTGTACTCATATAATAATTTAAGCAAAGATGCGTATGTTACAAAAATTAAAAGTATAGTTGATGCTAAAGTTGCTTTAAACCTTAGTTTTGAACATGAAGAGATTAGAAGTTCACAAGGTTTTAGTGTCTTAGCAACTGTACCAGCTAGAGGATATTCTATAGATGATTTAAATAGAAAGTATAGACCAATGATCTGGGTTTAAATTTAGCTGTATAAACATTGTGTTATTGGCGTTGTTAAGGTAACTTGCTTATAAGGTGTTGTGAAAAAAAGGACAATAAGATGGCAAAAAATAAAATCCCAAATTCAAGGTTGATGATAAATTATGAAACTAATGTTGATGGTGTCTTAAAGAAAAAAGAGCTACCTTACAGAGTCCTAGTTGTTGGCGATTTATCAAAAGGAAGATCTGTGGATGCAAAAAAAGAGTTCGCAGATAGAGAGGTCAGAAGAGTAAATAATGGTGTTGATAGGGTTTTAGAAGAGATGAATATATCTTTTGATTTTGAGGCACCAAACTTTGTTTCTAAAGATCGTAGTAATTTAAAAGTTAATTATAGAATTGAAAGTGTCAAAGATTTTAGACCTGATGCTGTTGCTAAAAAAGTTCCTGAAATCAGAGAGCTGCTTGAAATGAAAGAGATATTAGCATCCTTTGCTAAGGACATTGAAAATAATCGTAATCTCAAGAAAACCATAGATATGATTTTTTCAGATAGTAACGAATTAGAATCATTAAAGAGTAAGATTCCTGCTTTGACAAATTATACGATTAAAGACTCTTGTGATGCTGCTGAGTCTCAAGACTTAAGTAATCAACAAGTAGATGGTAAGTAGGGAGGATTTTATTATGACAATAAATAAATTAAGTCTCACTGATGAACTTTTAAATAATTTTGGGGGATCTACAGAAGTTGATAGTGTACTCAAAAATATAGATTTTGATGTTTCAGATGATGCTTCTAAAGTTTTATCTTTATCTACTGACTACAATGCTAGAAACCTTATGGCGCTATCTTTGGTATTAGCAAATAATGATAATATAAATAATTATAATCAAAAATATATCCAGAAAGTTATTACAGTTATTGATAAGCTTATTGATTTACAAGTTAATTCTATTATATCTAATGATGAGTTTAGAGCACTTGAGCAAGAATGGCTAAAGGTGCAAGAGGTTTGTCAAGAAGACTATGATAATGTTGAAGTAAGTATATTAGATGTAAAAAAAGAAGAGCTACAATATGATTTCGAGAGAAATTTATATGATATATCTAGTAGTGACTTTTTCAAAAAAGTTTACGTTTCAGAATTTGATCAATATGGTGGCGAACCTTATGGCGCAATATTAGGATTGTATAATTTTGAAAATACCACAAATGATATAATTTGGTTGACTGGAATGGGTATGGTGGCAAAGAATTCTCATGCACCATTTATTGCATCAATTGATAAGTCATTCTTTGGTGTTAAGGATTTATCAGAAATCACTCATATAAAAAGTTTTGAAGCTTTGCTTGAGCATCCTAGATATAAAGAGTGGAATGATTTTAGAAACCTTGATGTTGCTGCATATATAGGTTTGACCGTAGGTGATTTTATGTTGCGGCAACCATATAATCCTGAGAATAATCCAGTTCAGTATAAACTTATGGAAGGCTTTAATGAGTTTGTTGATTATGATAAGAATGAAAGTTATCTATGGGGACCTGCTTCAATTCATCTAGTTAAGAATATGATGAGATCTTATGATAAAACTAGATGGTTCCAATATATAAGAGGAGTTGAGAGTGGTGGTTATGTAAAGAACTTGGTAGCTTGCGTATATGATAATAAAGGCATTCTAGAAACTAAGTCACCTTTAAATGTATTATTTGCTGATTATATGGAGTTATCACTTGCAAATATTGGTTTAATACCATTTGTAAGTGAAAAAGGTACTAGTAACGCTTGTTTCTTTAGTGTAAATTCTGCTAAAAAAGTCGAAGAATTTGTAGATGGATTTGACTCAGCAAACTCAAGATTAATTGCTAACCTTTCTTACACTATGTGTATATCGAGAATATCTCATTATATTAAATGTGTAATTAGAGATAAGATTGGTAGTATTGTGGATGTCGAGTCGATTCAAAAAATTCTTTCTGATTGGATATCAGAATTTGTCACCACAGTCTATCAACCAACCCCTTTAGAAATGGCGAGATATCCTTTCAGAAACGTTTCTATCGAGGTTAAAACCATACCGGGTAAGCCTGGCTGGTATTCATGCAAAATAAATGTAATTCCCCACATTCAATTTGAAGGAATGAATACTACAATGACTATAGATACTAGGCTTGAACCAGAATTATTCGGTACAAATAATAACTAAAAAAAGGAGAATGATTATGAGTGAGATGATAACAAGACAACAGGTAACAAGTGGCGAGACCATTCATGTGAGAACTGATCCTACTGCATGTATAGGATCTCATCCTAATTGTAGATTATTTATTGATTCTTTAACTATAGCTGGGGAGAAACTTGATAAAAATATCGTTGCTATAGAGGGTGGAGAGGATGTCACGAAAGCTGATTCGGCTACAGCTGCTGCTAGTGTAATACGTTTATCTATAACGCCAGGCTCTATAAATCCAACAATAAGTATTACTCTTGGTGTTCTAATTAAATCAAATGTTAGAACTAAAATTGAAGAGAAAGTTTCGAGTATATTACAAGCAAGTGCTACAGATATGAAAATTAAGTTAGGTAATTCTAATAAAAAACAAGAGTATAAAACTGATGAAGCATGGGGTATTATGATAGATCTATCTAATTTAGAGTTATATCCAATAAGTGCTAAGGCTTTTAGTATTAGTATAGAGCCAACAGAACTTATGGGTGTTTCAAAAGATGGAATGAGTTATCATATTATATCTATAGATGGTCTTACAACATCTCAAGGAAGCTTGCCAGTATGTTGCGCAGCTAGCACAGATAAAGGAGTTGCTAAAATAGGATATATTGCAGCTGCATAGTAAGATCGGAGTTGATTCTAATGTTTCTAGAAAGGATTTATTGGGAAGATGGTTTAAGATTAGATAGCGATATTTTAGATAAGTCAAATCTATCTGTTTTAGAAAGGTTAAGCACCGCAAGCTATTTGCCAGCTAATCTTAATAAGGGAATCGTTAGCTTTGATTTAGATGTTGAAAGTTTGCAGACAGGTCTTATCCTTATAAAAGATCTTAAATTGTACTTAGATGAAAAAAATTTTGTTTTTTATGATAAGTCTTATCCGTTATCTTTACAAATAATGACTGATAAGTTAAGTGATGAAATCCCCTTATTTCTGAATATCAGAGAGAAAGTAATTGAAAAAAATGGGATTAAATATATCTATAATCAATTGTCATTATCATTAGAGCATAGCTATGGTTTTAAACATAGCATCCAAATTGCATTATTTAGGTTAGATAGAGGGCGATTAGTACCAGAAATTTATGACTTCCCGCTATTAACTCTTAATCATTATTATTTAGGTGATATTTTTGTAAAACTTAATAGGACTGTTTCTGAACTAAAGTCTTTTAATCGCTTTGTTTTTTCAGCTTCAAGATCTTATGCGTCAATATTACTTGTATTTTTGATTAATAAATTAGAAAGAGAATTGAAGTTCGCAGAATCTAATAGGGCAAATAGTTCCCCGAAACAAATATTTGATTTAATTGATGATATTTACAGCTTAATTCAACTTAACCTAGATAAAGTTGAAGAGCTTGATAGCATTGAATTTGATTTCCAAAAGCCTTTGACTAAATTAAATCTACTTGCTGATAGATTGTTAACTCTTTGTGAGTATAGAAAGATTAATAACTTTATCAGATTTGAATTGCATGGAAAAAAATATATATGTGAAAGCTTTCCTGAAGAGTTTTTTGTTGCTACTAGATACTATCTTTTCCTTAAAAGGAAAGCAACAGCTCCAGCCAATGTAAGGTTTGAAAATAAGAATGCTCTGAGAATTACTAGTATAAGTAGAAATAAGAATATTGTAGCTCTGTCTCTTTCAGGAGTAAAACTGGTTGACGTTGAATGTTCTATGATTAATTTTACAACTAGATTTGATAATATCGATGCAATATATGAAATTCAAAAAGGTTCTGAGTGGGATTTTATATTAGCGGATAGTAGTGCGGTTTTTACGGCTTTTGAAGGTAGTGAGAATTTTGATTTCTTTATAGCCTTTTCTTAACTAGAGTTATATTATAGTAATTTTCTTTTCATAATGAGGAGGAGCCCAGCCATCAGCTATACGTTCGAGATTTACGCTTAGAAAATTACCTTTATCATAATTATTAGAATTATTAATATCTTTATTTATAAAAATAGATCCTTCACTAAATGATAAATATAATTCTGAAGATACAAACCAATTATATATAACTTGAGAATAGTATGTTTCATGCTTATTATTTTTAAATAAACTCAAACATATATTTATTGCTTCTGGTGGAGATTCTTCTTTATCATGTTTATATAATATTGTTAAGTCTTTAACTGATTTGCTGGTAATTGGCACGGCTAAGTAATAGTAAATACGACTAAGAGGTTCTCTAACTAATTCAGTTATATAAATACAATTATTGTCATTCTCATCTTTGCATGCTGCTATATTAGTCGGACAGAACTCGTTCAAATTTAGAAAGATAGTAGCATTTTTTTTAGAACTATTTTTTAGTTCGAATGTACTAGCTGTTATTGTATTACTAAATGTTTGTTGATATATACTAAATATTATTGAAATTGATAATAATTTAAATATTTTTTTACTCATATATTTGTATCCTTAACCTATGATGATATTTTTTTAAAAAAGTCTGATTTATATAAGCTATTTATTTTCTTATAGGTTTTTTCAATAGTTATAAGCTTAGTGTGAAAGGCTTTATATTTATCAGTATTTAGATCCTTGTTTTTATAAATAAATAGCTTATTTATTAATTTATTTATTGTTTGAAATTCTGGTTTATTTAATATGTCATAAAGTAACGAGGTTGTATTAGTTATGATTGATTTCGTAAGTATTCTATGATAGGTTGATATTTCAATAAGTCTTATTAGAAGTTGATAAAAGTTTAACTCGTTTGCTTTAGCTATAATTTGTTGGTTAATCATGTTTTTTTTATATTCACTACATTTTGTTTTTAATTCTTCAACTAAACTCAAGATTAAAATATTATTGCCAATATAATTAGGAGATAAGGATAAGTTTTGAACATGAAATATAGATTCAAACCAAGCTCTAAAATTAATTTCGTTTTTATAATTATTTTTTTTATAAGCGTCAGCATATTTTTGTAAAGCTTTTAATTTGAGTTTCTGCTCTTCATGTTCAAATAATATTATTGTTAAACGGCATCGTATTAAAATTAAAGTATTATCATCAATAGTGTTATTATATATGTTAAGAATAATTAAGAATCTTTCTATTACTGGTTTTGAGGCTCTATTAAGAGCAATTTTAAGTATATTTTCAAAGTTTTCTTCTGTTGGTATATAGTAGTGAGTTTCTGATGAAGAATATCTTACAATTTCGCTACTAATCCACAAAAAAGGTATAGTTTTGCCATAATATAATTGCATTAATCTAATATAATATAAAGCATCGATAAAAGTATTAGCAGCTTCTTGTGTATCTATGTTATCTAAAACTGAAAAACATGATATAGCTTGATGTGATAGTCCGACCCATATCTCATAATTAGTATGATATAAGTTTTTACCAAAATTTTTAACTATATCTTCCTTTTGTTTATCAAAACTAATATATTTATATGATTTTATAATATCTTTAGATACTCTTTTAAAATCATCTCTATTGTTAAGTAATTCTGGTGAAACTCTATATATTTTAGAATCTGAATTAGGTGTTGCGAAACTATATTTTTCATTATGTAAGTTTACTAAATAGTTTCCTGATTTATCTTTTATTTTATAAAAAGTCGTAATTCTATTTTTAACGAAAAAATCGTTAAAATATCCGTAGCAATATCGCGTATTTTGTTTTTTTGCATACACAATATGGCTTTGAGTTTTTTCTTTGCTCTTTTTGTTTTTATAAACAGCATCAAATTTATTATCTTTAAAGTTATATTTTAGATAATTTATCTGTTCTTTATCTGGTGAGTATAAGTTGAAATCTTTTTCTATCTGTTTTTTATGAGAAGAGGAGTATTTTGCACCACTATCATACATTATGCCTAGTGATACAAAACGTTGATATTGATTAATCGCAGCATAGCTATTGTAGTTGTTTACGACTTTTATTTTCTCTCCATCTTGGACCAATCCTGTCTCCGCTTTCTTCTTACGAGAATACTGCTCTAATAAAGTACAGTTTCTTTCACTATGAGTTGATAATAGGTTATACAAGGATCCTTCTGATAGAGAACTATATAAGCAATTTAAATTATATATATCTTCATATACCTCGGATAACGTCGTTACTCTACTTATATAATTTTCTTTGAGAACTTTTGAATTAGGTTTTATGCTATTTTCATACTTTTCAACTAATGCTTTAAACTCTTTATCCTTAGAAAGTTTAAATACAGGTCTAGCAAAAAAATTAGCTATATTGGCTATAGGATACTTTTCCTCTTTAGAGTTTAACATATAAGTATTTGAGGACATTAGTATTTCATCTACAGTATGATCGACACTATGTGCCATGAAAATGCAGTATAAGTATGTCATATATAGCACTTGATCTTCATCAATTACGATATCTCCATTTTTTTTTGTAGTTGCCATCCCGAGTATTAATGCCTGAGTCATTGCTTGATCTAAATTTCCTGAGATACCTACCTTGAAATCAAGATTATATAGTTGTGCAACTTTCAACATAACTTTTCGAAGTCCATCTTCTTTTTCATTTGTTAGATTAAGGCTAAATAAAGACATTCCATTGTCAATTGAGTGATCCTTGGGGTTATTAACCGATTTTGGCATAATCATTTCCTCTTTTTCTGAGTATTGATTATGTAGTCTTTCAGGTGAGTCATATAATTCAAACTCCATTCGATTAGAAACATTTGCATTTGATCTTATCAAAGCAGTTGTTGAGGCAAATGCACCATATCTAAAAGCTACTGGTATATAGCTTGGCTTGATTTGAGATGATGTCTGTTTTAGAAGTTTAATAATATCAAGATCGATAAAATCTTTTATATATTTCTGCTTTGAGTTATATAAATTGTTCAAATAAGAGTTTTTGAGTAATTCTTGATTTTCTTTCTTATTAGAATACCAGTCTATAAAGTCATCATCAGCAATTACAGAGCTCAAGAAGCCAGGAAGATAGCATACTATAAACAATTTGTTTCTTATATCAGCAAAATATGCTTCTTTTGATGTTCTACGTTTTCCGGTTTCTAGCATACAATTATAGTATGTAAGAGGATTACTTCCTAAATACCCATAAGGTACTAGATAATTTTTAGTTGAACATAAAAATGCATTTATATAGCTAAGAACTCTAAATTTTGGATCTTCTAATATGCTTGAAAGTTTATTTGCATGTTCTTCTCTAAGCTTATCATTATTTTAAAAATTATATTTCTCTTTGTATTTTGTGAAACTTAAAATTTTTTCTGAATCGCTTTTATAATTTTCTTTGTAGGTTTTATATAGCTTTTTAGAATTTATAGGATTAATTTTCGGGTTAATATTCTCTTCATCAAGAAACTCACATAAAGCCTGAGCTTCTTCAATATCTAAACCATGAAATGTTTCACCAAGCCAAATAATATTGCTAATTTTCTTTTGATCATATATCAATTGATTTTGAATATCTTTGTTCAATAGGCCAGCTTTTAATAATTTGCTATACTCAGGTTTTACTGATTTAATACCTATTTCTATTTCATAAACTGAGTAAACTGCTATTAAGTAGAGATGTCTTACGACTAGCGCGTCTAAAAATGTCATTAGATTTTCAAGTAACCCCTCGTTTTTATACCAAGCATTAGATATTGCATAATCAATTATGTCACGTTTGATTTTTTCATTATTTTCAATCGCTAATGAATTAAATAATTTACTCTTATTTTTATGTTGTAATCTTGGAGCTGCTTTTATAGCTTTTGAGAAAAAAATATCATTTGCGCTTATTTCAAAATTTTTTAATTTAGTTATTTTTTTTAAATCTTTTTCTAGATTTTTCTTTTCAGAAGTAATATTGATTTTATTTTCTTTAGTATCAGCTCTTACCCAATATGGATCGGGAATTTTTGCCACTAACTCTCTTCTATTTTCTCGATCTACATTTATATCATCCATAAATTCTGGAGTATGATAAATATATAAAAAATCAGAATGGTATGCTAAATGGATGATGTTTTGATTACAGTATGTAATTGATGGCATAAATGATGTTAACTTATGATTAACCCAGGTTTTATTACTTGTATGAACTATTACGAAATCAACTAATCCCCATAGTTTCTTAAAATCAAAAATAACGGTTTTATGTCCAAAAGTGATAAATTTAGTTTTGTGAATTATTTTATCTAAAGATAAAATGGCAATTATAAAAGAATTTTTTTTATTGCGAATTGATTTAATTTTTTGCATCGCTATTTTTGAGGGATGAATAGATCTTAATCTCCTCATATATGCTAAATAATCTTCATCAAATTGTAATAAGTGTATTTTCTTTTTTAAATTAGCATCTACTCTGAGTTCTTTAATATCATGCTTACTTATCATATTGAAATCTGCTGTTTTAGGTAACTCTATTTTCTCAAAATAGATATTTAGTTCATATTTGTCGTTCATATGTACCTCCTTAATTTATCAGATAGTGATTCGGATTTTTCATAAATTAAAATAACCTAGGTATATCTGATTTTTTTTATTATTTTCAATTGATATTTCAAGTTCTATCTTAAATGGGAGATTTGTAATTTTTTCCTCAATTTTTTTAATTTGAGTTTTGATTTTATTTATGACATATTGATTTTTACTAATGAGATATATCTTAATGTTTATAATATAAACATATGAGGGAATATATGCCCCCAAGAAAGATTTTCCAACGTAAGAATCTCCTACTACTATTTGTTTTCTCTTTATATTGATTAGTTTTTCTTTATAATCTATTACTGTGCAATAGTCTTCCGAGAGTAATTTATAGATATTGTTTATTATGTTATCTATAGTGTATTTGGGAGCACATTGAATATAATAACTATTTTTTGTTGTGAATTTGTGCAGTGCTTTAGTATCTAAAATGTATAACTTTAGTAGCACTTTTAATCCGTATCCAAGTATTTCAATAGCCAAGTCATTATTGTTTTGGATATATTCTTGATAAATACTCTGTAATTTAGTGAATGGTTTGATTTTAAAGATATTTATTTTTACATTTAGAGTTTCTTTATTATCATAAATATCTAATATGGTAGGAGATGAGGTTTTATTAATCATTACCGGTATGAAATTTATTCTTTTCAAAGAATATTTCTGACTTTTTAGAAGGCTTACAAAGTTATTTAGAGAGATATTTTTATTGATATTATTGATGTGTTGCATATTTAATATCTTCCAATATTGTTTATATGTCAAAAAGATCTTCAAAATAGTCTTCATCTATTTTATTTGAAATTTTTTCTACGGGGTCATTCTGGTTTTTTTTATTATTGGTTCGCTGTTTTATTACTATTTCTTCTTTGATAGCATCTGTATCTGCAATTATTTTATGTTCTTCGATAGGAGTTTTTTCCACCTCTGAGGATGTTTCATAAAAGAAATTTTTAGTTATATCAGAAGAAGAATTTAAAAAATTATTTTCGGGCATTTTCTCAAGAGTATCTAAAAACTCTTATAATCTATGTTGTACATCTTCTGAGCTATACTCCACTGAATACTTGATGAGTAGTAGTCTATGTTTTTATGGATATTGCCAATAAAAGGAGCTATCTTCTTGTATAATGGAAAGAAAATTTCTGGAAAATACTCTTTAGGATCGAAGTTAACTAATAAGTTTTGTATATCATTATAAACAATAGATGTTTCAAATATTCTTTCACTTTCAACTAGAGCTTTTAAAACTTCAATTTTTTCAATAAGAGTTTTCCATTTCTCAGAGCCTTGTATGGTTTTTTGATCTGTGATAGTTGCTTCAACTTGATTTATTGATTCTTTATCGGAATACGTATCATTTTTTTGATCTTTTAAAATCAAAGAACTTTTTATTTTTCTGAGAGTCTTATTTAGTTGGATTTTAAAATCAGAATTATAATTTAAGTTATTTTTCTCAAAAAATATTATTACTTCCTGTACAATTTTTATAATAGAATCTATGTTATTTGGTAACAACTTGTCTTGATTCTGCATTTGCGCAAAATTTGCATCCATAGTGACTAAGAATTTGTTTATTCCTTTTTCAGCTAGCTGGTTTTTTTGCTTTGATTCTGATGGACTAATTCTTGTGAAATTAGTATTTAGAATAGATAAATAAGAGCTAATAATTTTAGAGATATTATCAACCGTATCTAAATTGAGGCATATTTCTGAATTTAAAGATAGAAATAAGTTATATATATCTATGCTTCTAGTAGTATTAAGATTATCTATTAATTGATCAATAAATGACTTATACTCAGCGTTTTCATATTTTGCTTGTATTTGCATATTACTAATCAGATTTACTTTATCTTGAGTTACTAAATCAATATTATTTAGTGTAGATATTATCTGACTCATATAAATCTCCTCTTACCCTTATTACCAGCTTAATAAAATTAGTAAGCTTAAAAGAAACAGTCCTAAAGGAACGCCTATTCTTAATAAGAATTTAAGCGTCTTACTATATTTTCTTGACAGTGGGGGGCTATTAACGGGTATATCAATAAAATTAACCGAATCAATTGTCGAATTTTCTATATGCTTATCAATTTCTTTCTTATAAGCAAGAAAGCTATGGTTATATATATTGTCATAGTATTTGCCATAGAAGTCATTGTGTAGGATAAGTGATATTGTCTGGTAGCAAATTTCTGGATAGATATTCTCTGATAAAATATTATCAGTTATCTCAAAAACATATTCACCGCCATCTTTTCTATCATAATATTCTAATTGTAGTAGACTCCAAGAAATATTGCTTGCTGACTTTTCCCTAAGTAGCATCAATTTTTCATCAACATATGCAAGTAACGGAAAAACTATATATTTACAGACAGTTTCACTATATTTTTCTAAGAGCTCTTCTTGTAGGAAGAAAATACTTTTTCTTATATTATTACGATGGTATGATATTTTCTCATTATCATTATCATTATCTTCTATAATTTCTCTTGTAGTTTTTATAATATCTAGAATAATTTCTATCTCTTTAAAGTCTTTCATTTATAATATCCTTTATATAGAGTTATTTAAAACAATCTTTTTAATAAAGCTAAAGGTGTTTTGATTTATAAATTTGCATATAATACCAATATGAAAATTTAAGAAATGTTTATATTTTGGGTTATATTTATCACTTAAGGTTAAAATTAGCTCATTTATAGTAGAGTCCATCTCAACATCTTGTAGGAGCATTGATAGTAAAGTTAAGTCATTAGTATTAATCTTTAAAAGCTTTGCTATAGCTAGGAATGTTGTTTTTGAATACATATTCTTAGAGATGATCATATCTATTATATTAAACATTTCTTTAGCATTGCTATTGTAGTTGTTTAGTGCTTTGTTAATAACTATTGGAGAAATATTACAGCTTATAGATGCTATTGCATTTGAGTTAATTTCAATTAGATCAGAAATCTCAGTTATCTGTGTCCAGGTTGTATATGTATGTATTTTTGTTCCTATTATTTTATTACTAAATTGAGGGAGTACGCTACTATAATTTAAAGATTGTGTGCTGCGATTAAAATAATACTCATTCTGTCCTACAAAAAGAAAACTATTAAAATCACATTGTTTATTATTCTCATAAACAGATAATACTTCTATTGCTTGAGCATCATCTTTTTGATGATGTTTTAGTTTACTCTCTGAGAGATTCATCGAAGCAAATGAGGTGCTTGAGTAATCATCAAAACTATTAAACACAGGTATTAAATTAACTCTAAATAGAGATGATAATTTTTCGTCATTATAGTTTTCAGTTTTAACTTCTAAAAAAAAGTCAATTTTGTTGAGGTCATTATTTTTGTATTTAAATAAGTCTTTGATCTTTATGTTAAAACCATATAAAAGGCTAGGAGAATGGATATTGAGAACTAATTTTTCTGTTGGTTTTAATTGGAACTTAATTGGTTCTATTTGTACATTTTTTGTTGTATAACTATGATTTGAAAATTTAATCTTTGCTGAGCCATTATCTTCTAATACTTGGTTAAATATGTATGTGGCAAAGCTAGGATCTTCTTTACATAAAGTTGGATCTATCCAGATAGTAACATAATCATAGTCAAAGTTATTTGCAAATTCCAATGATATATTTATTGATGTATCACTTTGTTTTATGGTTGTGATATCTCTAATAGGGAGTATTATATTTTCTGACTTTGTCGTATATGTTAGAGTTTTACCTGTTCTCTTGTCTTCTATGAAAAAATATTCCTGAGGCGGAATATAGTAACCATTGTGTCCTTTATCATTTATTTCTAATAAGCATGATTTAGGAACGAAATAATAAAGGTTACTATAATACTTGAATAAAAGAGTATTACTATAATCAAAAATTCTCTTATCAAAATCATCTCTTATATCATTACTTAGTTTGTCAAAAGTTTTTTTTAGGATGCTAGCATCATTCGTACTTAAATCTTTTCTTTTTTCATCCATGATAATGACCTTCTAAGATGTTTTTACATTTATTTGTCCACTACTAATAAAATCAACTATACCACCCGGAGCAAACATACACATTGCTTTACTATTTATTGTAGTTATAGGAGCATTTTCCAGTAGCGTAGTAGGGTTCGTGGGGATAAAAGCAGATAAGTTTGGTATACATACCCAAGGAAAGCTAAATGGGTTCATTGTAGGGTTTGCTGGATTTGTACATCCAGCAAAAGGTAAAATGTTAGCTCCTAGTTTAGAATCGGTAATATTTGAAGCTGGTAAGTTGTTCGTTAGTGTTTTTATTCTTGTACTAAGATAAATTCCTGATCCAAGACTATATGAGCATTTAATTTGTGCTCCCATTGATGTGGTTAATATTGACGCATTGCTTGATAAGTGTAGTTTTGATTGAGCTAATAAAATTTTTATATTGTTTAAATCCGCCACTAGATCAGATACTGAGCTACTAATACTTTCATCATTGGTCGTTATTTCTTCCAAGCGTTTTAAGGAGTCATTTATAATATTTAACATTTAAATTTTCCAATAAGCTTCTTGCTTGCTTTTTATACTATCAATGATCGGATTATTTGTAATCTCTTTAAGCACCAAAAAAAAACTATTTGAAATTGGCGGTAGATTATATACTCCTATCAAAGTTGGATTCATATAGTAAGATTTACTTAAAAGAACCATCGTTAGCTCTTTAGCTGTTTCAGCGGCATTCTTATGTTTGGCATTACAAATATTTTTGTTCAGTTTTGCTAAAGATTTGTGGATGTTAATATCTTTATGGTCATTTGAGGTTAAGGTTCTGATTTCTTTATAGGTAGAAAAACTTTTGCTATTTACAAAAACACTAAGCTTATATATATCGTTTGATTCTATACTATTTTTATCATCAATAATTTTTTGTTCCATATCCTTTAATAATTGGTAGTTTTGATTTAGTAAAGGATATATCCTGATAATATTTAGAATATTCTTTTCTAGCTTTTCTTGATTAAACTGTGATTTTTTTGATACTTCTAAAGTTACTTGATTAAAATATTTTTCAAACTCTAAGAAAGGATAAATAAGCTTTAAATTATTACTTACTAATTGAATATTTATTATTGTTGCTATGTCTAGCAGTATTTGGAAGTATTTATTAGCTAACTTTGTTAATAAGTTTGCTGGAGATTTTTCTATAATATCTTCTATCAAACTATTGTGATTATTTAAAAAAAGGTTTTTGTAGAGTTGATTTTTTATATGGATTTTTTTATATAGTGTTTCTTCATCAAACATTATATTTGAAATACTTTTTAAACTGAAAATAAGTTGTTCTAGTGATTCTGACTTGAAAATGTCTATTTGTGATTTTTTTTGAAAAAAAATATCCTGTAAAGGGAAATCATCAAAATACTGAGATATAGCAAATATCTGTAAATCTATAAAATCAATAGTTTTTTTTAAGTTTTCTGAGGGCTTAGCTTGTAGTGACGTCAGCGAAACTATTGATAGGTTAGTATCTGTTTTTTCATTTATAAGACTTAATTTATATGTATCTTTATTTATAGAATATAAAGCTCTTAAAAGAATAATATCGCTAGCTAAAAGACGATCTGTTTTATATAAACCAGTTCTAATTAAATAAGCTAATTTCAATAAGCTTAAAATAGGATTTTTTCTAAAGGGAATAAAACTAACTATATTTTTATGATCTTTTATAAATATTTTGAGCGTATCGAAATATGATTTATACTCATCTATAGCCTCAATGGAATTGGGATTTTGTATAGTTTTTACATATAATTTTACAAGACTATCATCATAAGCGCTGATACTATGGTTGTTTATATAGTCTAAAAATATAGATTCTAGTTTATCGATCTGCTTAGTTTTTATAAGTTCTATTCTATTCGATATATCTTTCTCTATTACTAGTTTATACTTTTCTAAAAGAACCTTTAAATTCTTCATAAGGCTAGTAAAATAGTTAATGTCAGTACAATCTAAGAGGTTATCTAATTTTTTTAATATTAAATCATTAAATTTAATTGCAGAGTCAGATAAAATTAGATTCGTTGAGTATCTTACATCTTCAATAACATAGGTCAGATTATAGATGTCAGCTTTTCTATAATCTTTTATATTTATAAATTTGATTACGTTAGTGATGCACTCATTAAGCTTACTTATTTTATAAGATTGCTCTTGTTTATAATATAAATGGATATTGCTAAATAAATTCTCAAACCATTTATCAATATTATTATTCATATTATTATCCAACCATTGTTGCTGTAGAACCTTTTATGCTTGCTGTTACACTTCCTTTAATATTTACATCTAACCCTTCAGCATTAAGGTTTACATCTGCTTTGATACTATTATTTAGACTTTTTATATCTATGTTCTGTGATGCTTGAATATTTATATTAGCAGAGCTTTTTATATTAATAGTTGCAGACTCTAGCGAAATATTTGAATCATCAAGTATAATTAAAGAATTACCTATTTTTATGACAATTTTATCTTCACTAAGCATAATGCTTGATTTCTTAGTAGCTAACAAAATTTCTTTTTCAGTTATTGATATTTTTGAGTCTTTGACATTTTCAATTATTTGTTTATCAGCGCTTGACTCTATCGATTCAGTTGCATAATGCTTGATTTTTCCAGAGGACTCTAGTTTCGTAGTGCAGCCTTTTGAATCATCTTTGATATCTATGAGCAAGCCTTGCTCTTCTAAGTTGAAAATATGGTCTGCTTTTGACATAAGAATATCCCCTTAATCTTTTTCTATGCTACTATCATTTTTTATAGTAAATTTATTTACAGAATCTGAACTTATTATGTATTTCCAGTTTTCAGTTTTTTTATTTTCAGGAAGTATAAAATACAAGGCATAATCCTTGATATCTTTATCTAATAGAAATTCATTCTTTCCTGTTTTAAGATTTAATACTTTTACATTATCATCATATATTCTTTGAGAAATAGATTGATAGTTATCTGAGTAGAAAATATTTTTATCAGGTTTAGATTCTAGAACTATTTTTGTCTTAGGAATATTGTTGTTGATATACAAACCATCACTAATACAACTGCTAAGCCCTATGATTGTGGATAATACTAAACAAAAATTTTTCAATAATTTATTGTACATTGACTTCTCCTTGTTTTTGCCATCCTAATACTTGTAAGAATTTTGATTCTATTTTGAAGCTTAAAGGATATTTTTTACCTTTGTGCTTGATTACCCAGGTACAAATATTGTTTTGATCACAATTTGCGTCTTTAATTGCTTTTAATATAGACCATTTTCCTTGATAGCTTATTTGCTCATTACTACCATCCTCAAATTTTATGGTAATAGTTGTTGACTCAAGTGAATTCCAGTTGTACAAAACTTCAATACTATCTGAATATTTTATGTTTAATGAGTTTACATAGTTTTGCTTATCGAGGATTATGCTAAAAAATGTATAATCATTATCTTTGTTTGGTATAGGAGTTATATCAAATTTTATAGCTTTTGGATTTCTTTTATCATCCCATAGTAGCTTATTTAAAAGATATACCTTATTGAATTTATTTAGATAGTCTATTTCCTCAGGTTTTGAAAAATCTTTACTTTCCCATCTATCATCAGTTTTATTATAAGAAAGTAGTGGAGATAGTTGCTCTATAAATCCAGAGTATATATAACCATTGTTATCAAAGTCTTTGGTTATAGCTTCATTTGTTGCAGCCGAGTTACTATCCTTATTAAAAGGGAATTGATTATTTATGTATTCGTACTCAATATTGACAGTATTATCAAGTTTAGTTATAGCATCTTGTATGGCGATAGTTTTTATAGTATTAATGGCAATATCTAGATGTTTCTTCAACAGTTTATATAAGTTATTATTACCTTGATGATTATTTATCTTAGAAAGTTCAGAGTAAACTTTTTGTAGTGGTTCATATCCTTGTTTGATATTTTTATATGTACTTGAATAGCCTTGTTCTATTATTAGATTATTTAACTGTTTAAATATGTTTTTATAGTCGGCATAACTCTTAGACTCAAGATATTTATCGTTTTCTTTAAAGTAGTTATCTATAGGCGCCCACAATGACTTATCATTTTGATCATTAGTATTGTTTTGTTTGTTTAATTTAGTTATTTCTCCATAAAAATGTTGAAGCTTATTTATCTTTTTAGATGAATTGGTTTCGGATTCATTAGTTATTAGGTCTGTATTAGTGCTATAAAACTCTATTAGGCTATTAAAGGAAGAATCCTTTGATGACATTGCTAGCAAATATAATTTAAGAGCACCCTTGTTAGATATATTTTTGTTAAATTCAGAGTCATTATTAAGGCTATCAATCATCTTATTATAGGATCCTATATATTTCTCAATGTAGTTATTTATAGAACTTTTATAGATAGCAATCATAAAGTCGGGTTCTATATTGAAGTTATTCTTTAGATTATTGACGAGTCTATTAAACTTTTTATTTGTAGGATCTATATTATCTTTAATATATTCTTTTGAGTATATTGGAGAGATAAGTATTCTTTTACTATAGAAATTAGGAGCAAACTCCATATATAGGTTTTTACTTACTGGACTTATTAGTGGGAGCTCATTTTTATTATAAGTAGGGTTGACAACACTATTTATAACGTAATTTATAAGCGATACTGTTATCGAGCTAGTTTGTTTTTTACCATCATCTGCGACATCTTTAGCATTTTTTTCTAATGATTTTACTAAATAATAGATATGGTCTAGCATATCACTGAAGCTTTCAAATTTTCTTTTATTTTCCTCTTGATTAAGTATCAAAGAAACGCTCTTTGTAATAGAGTTAATATATGATGAGTTACATAGCTTTTTAGAGGATGTGTCAAATTGCTCTTGATACATCTTGAAGATATTATTTACTTCTATTGGTATTATGTAGTTATCGTTTAAATCTAAAATTGCATTATCTGTAGCACATTTATATAGGTATTGTATATAAATATTATTTATGACCTTCGCTCTTTTAGTATTTGAAATCCCTAAGTATTCAGCATTAAATCCTTTAGTACTTAAGTAACTTTCGGAGTCTTCACCTACAACTATTAAACGATTTGTATAAAGTTTATTTGCTCTGTTGATGGCTGACTTAATCATTTCAGTTCTTATACTTGGGGTCGTATAATTGATCACGATATCTAGCTGCTTTTCAGATAGGTTGGTGATACTGCTTATTATTTTAAGTATTCTATTCGTATGTTGGTTAATAATTTTGTTATCCAAATACTCAAAAAATATTAAAAATGATGTAATCATTGATAAGTCATATGTATCATTATATTTTGGTAAGATTACATTCTTTAGGAGAGTATCAGCATATTGTTCGTATATGAAATGATATTTTATCGATTTCGGATATAGGATATCTAGAAGTATAGCCTCATCAATTTTTTTTCTAGTTTCTTCTATTATTTTATTAGAGTCGCTTTCATGTAGTTGATTAAGCTCTTGTATAGAGAATTTTTCTTTAATGTTAATTTCTTGAAAAATATTAACGATAAATATAAAACTAAATAACAAAGATATTAAGTTTATGATAATACTTTTTGGAGAGCTGCTAAAAAATATTGTATCTTTCTTTGCTATGATATTATCTGGTGTGTTTAGCCCAAAATTAAAGAATGTTTCTTTATTTATAGATTTTAATTGAGGGTGGATGTTTTTTAGCAACCTTCTTATTTGATTTAATATCTTAACATTATTGTATTTATTATTAACATCATCTTTAGAGCTAAGAATTTTTGATAATATTTCCTCTTCAGCTTTATGATTTGTATCCGCATCAGAAGTTAATTTAAATATTGATTTTTTATCAATTGCATTATTATAGCTTCTAGTATGCTCAGATAAGGTGTAAAAAGATATTATGAAGTTTTTTAATCTTAATTTTAATAGTTCTTTATAGATTTCACTAATTTTGATATTTTCATGGTAGTAATCATCGGATATATCGAAGCAAAAGTTAAGCTTATAAAATTGTAGATTTAGTTTCTTTTTTAACTTATATAGGTACGAAAATTCATTATTTGCAAATACGAGAGATGTATTGTTTTTATCAATAGCTATTAAAGGGAGTTCATTATTATCAATGATTTGAGCTTGAGGTTTTATCTTTGTTATATAATCTTTAGCTGCCAGATAGTTCCCATAGAAAATATACAATTCACTTAAGTTGTTTTTTACTTTATTCTTTTTGATCAATGATTTTGCATTTTTTATGGTCTTTGAGGCAGATTTTTTGTTAGGATTTCTTGATGTTTTAAGCCATTTTTTAATCATAAAAATACCAAGTACTGATAAAACAATTATTGCTATAGTTAGTGAAATTATTAATATTTGATGATTTTTAATAAAATTCATACTTTTAATTTCCTTTTGATTTATATCTTAGAAAAATACCTTTTTTATCATTTATCAAAAAAGAATTCTCACAATCTTCATTTACTTGAGTTAGTGAGAATGTCTCGCTATCACTTGTTTGGGTATATGCCATTTCACAGTTTTCTTTAGATCCAAGAAGTTGTCGTTGTAGTAGTTGCTGCTGAGCTTTCTTTGTTGATATGGCAGAGTTCGAAATTAACTCAATAATTTCACCTTTAGTAAAAGACTGCATTTCAATTAAGATAATATCGTCATTTCTCAATGGTATAAATTGATTATTAGCAGAATTTATGTTTACTTTTAGAGGTAAGTATATGATTGGCTTATCTGATGATTTATCAGATAACATTTCCTTGGCAATTTCTATTGCGTATAAGATATCAGCCTTACTATTTAGTATAGCTGAAGTACCTTTTTCACCATTTTCTTGAAATTCTGCGATTGAGCTTTCTTCTGGCTTATAATTTTTAAAGAATTTATAAGCTTTTTTGGAGTCATTATTAACATTTTCTCCAATCGTTACTCTACCATTAATATAAAAGTTACTAAAACTTTTGTACTTAGGATATTCAGGAGTTAGATTACTATAATCCTTAATTTTATAAGTTATTAAGTTGTCATGTGTCAGACTAGGGTATTTAGTAAAAGCAATTTTTTCATATACGTCTGATTCAGAATCACTTTTATAGTGAAAATTATGTAAGTTTTCATATAGTTGTTTAGAGCAGTATTTACTTCTTTTAAATAATAGCTTTCTTTGACTTATATATAAGCTTTTTATATCTGTTGCGCCTAAAAGATAGTTTTGATCATTGTCTAGTTTAGAAAGAGTAATTTCAGTATCTAAGAAGGGCAGAGTATTTCTTGATGTCAGTAATATCTCAAATCCTGTAGTAATAATTTCTTGTATATCATCATTATTGCTTTGTATATACTCTATAGATTGTAAGTTATCCTTGAGTATGGATGAGAATGGCTTTATTAAGGTATCTGAAATCTTTCGATCTTCCTTTTTTTGAGTGTTTAAAGTCACATCAGGACATATATTTTTTTCTTTAACATAAAAGTTTGATTTATTTGAGATTAGAATTTGTTTTTTGAAGCAGCTTATATCATAAGGAGATAGTTTGTCTTTTAAATCTTCATCTGAATTTACGATATTCCTTTGTAAGTCATTATCTACTTGATCTACAACATGATAGCTTACTTTGCCACTCTTCTTATCACAGAAATATTTTAAATAGCATTTATTTTGCTCAAGTTGTTGAATAAAAAAATCATAAAAATTTCGATTAACTGTAGAAATAAATGCTTGTGGTATACGTATTTTTAGGTTATTACTTTTGTTGGTATCTAAAGAAACTAAATTATCAAAGAAAAAATTCTCTTTAAAGATATCATCTAAGCTTTTATTTAAAGCTATATAAGATGGTTTGTGCTTAGTCCAAAGTGCTTTTAGTGGGTCATGGAATTGTATTTTAAATTTTTTTACTCCTGAAGAAACATTTTTGGTATAAGAATATATGCTGTATTCAAAGTTCTCATGAATATCTATACTGTTTGAATTAAAGCCAATGGCCATAAAACGGGTTGTTCTCTTATGATGATCTTTTTTAGATTCTTTTTTGTAAAAATTGAAGCTATCATTAATTTGAATATCAAGTAATATGGGTTGATTTGGGCTTAATAGGAAGTTAAAGTCTTTGTGATTATTGATATATGCTAAATCAAAAGTTAACCAGCCATTTATGCCGTAGATATTTTCACATACTTCTAATTTTTCAATATGAGGGTTTTTAAGTGTAAGAGAGTTATGCTTAAAATATTGCTTATTTCTAGTTGATACAAAACTTATATCCTCAAGTTCAAAATTTTTATTAATAGGCTTTATATTTATAGTAATTTCTTGTTTTTGCAGTACATTATTATACCCAATATATCGTGAAAGGCTGCTTTTAAGCTTATTTAACTGTTTTATAATTGTTTTGTTGAGATCACTTGATCTTTGTATCGCACTATCTATACTAGTTAGTAAGACATCAATTTTTCTTATGTAATCATGAGGGAGCTCAAGAATTAAACTTGATGAGCATGAGTTTTGTAATTCTTTAATTGCGATTTTTAAGCTTTGAGAGTCTTTATAGTTTGTCGAAAAATATAAGATAAATTCATCTATGTTATTTTTTAATCTACATATTACGCAATATCTTTTATATTTTTCGTAATCAAGCTTAGATATCAAGCCTTTTCTATAAAGTATCTTTGTATTTTTTAGTTGAGTATTAATAAGATTAATGTTTAATAGTTTGTAATTAATAATATAGCTATTAATTTCACAAGCAAACTTGGCAGAAGAAGAGGTTGTGTCGCCATTTATAACTTCAGAAGTTAACTGACTAATTATGTCTTGTATATTTAAATCAGTTATATCTTTTACTGCTATCATTGTCTACTTAATTAGAACATAACTAAAGTCATTTTACATAAGCACTTATCTATTGACTATATGTTTACAGCTAATTGGTCTGACGATAAAGTTATAAAAAGTGTATTGATATGGTTATTTTAGTATTGATTTTGCTGTTGGATATATGGGAAGTATAAAAAAGATAAAAAAGTTTGCAAAAAAGATGAAAAAAATTAAAAAAAGGTGTTGCATTTTGTGAGGAGGATGCGTATTATATGTCTTCACCGGCTGACGGGTGATGTTAGCGGTTAGGAGCTAAGGTTTCTAGGATATTTAAGAGATATATTATATACAAACACTTTGTTAAAGAATTTGAGTAATCAGTAGTTAGAGTCAGAATTTGAGAATTAAACTGAAGAGTTTGATCCTGGCTCAGATTGAACGCTGGTGGCATGCTTAACACATGCAAGTCGAACGGTAACAGGTCTTAGGATGCTGACGAGTGGCGGACGGGTGAGTAACGCGTAGGAATCTGTCCATTTGAGGGGGATACCAGTTGGAAACGACTGTTAATACCGCATAATATCTGTGGATTAAAGGTGGCTTTCGGGCTGTCGCAGATGGATGAGCCTGCGTTGGATTAGCTAGTTGGTGGGGTAAGGGCCCACCAAGGCTACGATCCATAGCTGATTTGAGAGGATGATCAGCCACATTGGGACTGAGACACGGCCCAAACTCCTACGGGAGGCAGCAGTGGGGAATATTGGACAATGGGGGCAACCCTGATCCAGCAATGCCATGTGTGTGAAGAAGGCCCTAGGGTTGTAAAGCACTTTAGTTGGGGAGGAAAGCCTCAAGGTTAATAGCCTTGGGGGAGGACGTTACCCAAAGAATAAGCACCGGCTAACTCCGTGCCAGCAGCCGCGGTAATACGGGGGGTGCAAGCGTTAATCGGAATTACTGGGCGTAAAGGGTCTGTAGGTGGTTTGTTAAGTCAGATGTGAAAGCCCAGGGCTCAACCTTGGAACTGCATTTGATACTGGCAAACTAGAGTACGGTAGAGGAATGGGGAATTTCTGGTGTAGCGGTGAAATGCGTAGAGATCAGAAGGAACACCAATGGCGAAGGCAACATTCTGGACCGATACTGACACTGAGGGACGAAAGCGTGGGGATCAAACAGGATTAGATACCCTGGTAGTCCACGCTGTAAACGATGAGTACTAGCTGTTGGAGTCGGTGTAAAGGCTCTAGTGGCGCAGCTAACGCGATAAGTACTCCGCCTGGGGACTACGGCCGCAAGGCTAAAACTCAAAGGAATTGACGGGGACCCGCACAAGCGGTGGAGCATGTGGTTTAATTCGATGCAACGCGAAGAACCTTACCTGGTCTTGACATCCTGCGAACTTTCTAGAGATAGATTGGTGCCTTCGGGAACGCAGTGACAGGTGCTGCACGGCTGTCGTCAGCTCGTGTTGTGAAATGTTGGGTTAAGTCCCGCAACGAGCGCAACCCCTATTGATAGTTACCATCATTAAGTTGGGTACTCTATTGAGACTGCCGCTGACAAGGCGGAGGAAGGTGGGGACGACGTCAAGTCATCATGGCCCTTACGACCAGGGCTACACACGTGCTACAATGGGTATTACAGAGGGCTGCGAAGGTGCGAGCTGGAGCGAAACTCAAAAAGGTACTCTTAGTCCGGATTGCAGTCTGCAACTCGACTGCATGAAGTCGGAATCGCTAGTAATCGCAGGTCAGAATACTGCGGTGAATACGTTCCCGGGTCTTGTACACACCGCCCGTCACACCATGGGAGTGGGTTGCTCCAGAAGTAGATAGCTTAACGAATGGGCGTTTACCACGGAGTGATTCATGACTGGGGTGAAGTCGTAACAAGGTAGCCGTAGGGGAACCTGCGGCTGGATCACCTCCTTAACGGAAATGCGAAAGAATAAGAATAAGCTTTAATTACTGTTCAAGTGATTTAGCATAGTGTTTGTAGATAATGTATTTTAGTGTGAATAGAATACGGGTCTGTAGCTCAGTTGGTTAGAGCGCACCCCTGATAAGGGTGAGGTCGGTAGTTCAAGTCTACTCAGACCCACCATTTTAGGTTTAGTTGGGGCCATAGCTCAGCTGGGAGAGCACCTGCTTTGCACGCAGGGGGTCAGCGGTTCGATCCCGCTTGGCTCCACCAATATTTTATTTACATGAAGATAGAGATATTTAACAATTTAGTATAGAAATAGACTTAAGAAAATAAGTGCAAGCGGTGGATGCCTTGGCATTCAGAGGCGATGAAGGACGTGATAATCTGCGATAAGCTTCGGTTAGCTGGTAAATGAGCTATGACCCGGAGATTTCCGAATGGGGGAACCCACCTGACACAAGTTGGGTACTCACTCGATATGGAGTGTAGAGCGAACGAGGGGAACTGAAACATCTAAGTACCCTTAGGAAGAGAAATCAATTGAGATTCCCGTAGTAGTGGCGAGCGAAGTGGGAAGAGCCTGGTATGATTTAGCTGTAATTATAGTAGAACAAGTTGGGAAGCTTGACGATAGAGGGTGATAGTCCCGTATACGAAATAATCACAGTGGAACTAAGCATACGAACAAGTAGGACGGGGCACGTGGAACCTTGTCTGAATATGGGGGGACCATCCTCCAAGGCTAAATACTCCTGAATGACCGATAGTGAACTAGTACCGTGAGGGAAAGGTGAAAAGAACCCTTATAAAGGGAGTGAAATAGAATCTGAAACCGCTTGCATACAAGCAGTAGGAGCATGATTTAGTCATGTGACTGCGTACCTTTTGTATAATGGGTCAGCGAGTTACTTTTAGTGGCGAGGATAACTGAATAAGGGATCCGTAGCGAAAGCGAGTTTTAATAGGGCGACTAGTCGCTAGGAGTAGACCCGAAACCGGCGCGATCTATCCATGGCCAGGTTGAAGATTAGGTAGTACTAATTGGAGGACCGAACCCAATACTGTTGCAAAAGTATGGGATGAGCTGTGGATCGGAGTGAAAGGCTAATCAAGCACGGAGATAGCTGGTTCTCCCCGAAAACTATTTAGGTAGTGCCTCGTGTATAACTCATTGGGGTAAAGCACTGTTTCGACAATGGGGGTTTTACGACCTTACTGACTCGATGCAAACTCAGAATACGATGAAGTTCGATCACGGGAGACACACTGCGGGTGCTAAGGTCCGCAGTGGAAAGGGAAACAGCCCAGACCGCCAACTAAGGTCCCAAAGTCATAGCTAAGTGGGAAACGAAGTGGGAAGGCCCAGACAGCCAGGAGGTTGGCTTAGAAGCAGCCACCCTTTAAAGAAAGCGTAATAGCTCACTGGTCGAGTCGGCCTGCACGTAAGATTTAACGGGGCTAAGCTATGCACCGAAGTTGCGGAATATATTTAGTATATTGGTAGGGGAGCGTTCTGTAAGCCGATGAAGGTGAATTGAGAAGTTTGCTGGAGGTATCAGAAGTGCGAATGCTGACATGAGTAACGTAAAATAAGTGAGATTCTTATTGGCCGAAAACCCAAGGGTTCCTACGCAATGTTAATCAACGTAGGGTAAGCCGGTCCCTAAGGCGTAGCTGAAGAGTGAAGTCGATGGGAAACAGGTTAATATTCCTGTGCCGCTTATATGAACGAAGGAGGGACGGAGAAGGTTAGGTAGGCCTGGCGAATGGTTGTCCAGGTGAAAGTATGTAGGTAGGAATGCTAGGCAAATCCGGTGTTCTGTTGATCTGAGATACGAGACGAAGTCAAACTTGTTTGACGAAGCTATTGATACCATGCTTCCAGGAAAAGCTTCTAAGTATATTGTATAAGTGACCGTACTGTAAACCGACACTGGTGGGTAGGTAGAGAATACTAAGGCTATGAGATAACTCTGGTGAAGGAACTAGGCAAAATGACACCGTAACTTTGGAAGAAGGTGTGCCCTTGATGGTGATGAGACTTGCTCTTTGAGCTGTTGGGGGTTGCAGATACCAGGTGGCTGCGACTGTTTATCAAAAACACAGCACTCTGCGAAATCGTAAGATGAAGTATAGGGTGTGACGCCTGCCCGGTGCTGGAAGGTTAATTGAAGGGGTTAGCGCAAGCGAAGCTCTGGATCGAAGCCCCAGTAAACGGCGGCCGTAACTATAACGGTCCTAAGGTAGCGAAATTCCTTGTCGGGTAAGTTCCGACCTGCACGAATGGCGTAACGATGGCCACACTGTCTCCACCAGAGACTCAGTGAAATTGAAATCGCTGTGAAGATGCAGTGTACCCGCGGTTAGACGGAAAGACCCCGTGAACCTTTACTATAGCTTTGCACTGGACTTTGAATATTTATGTGTAGGATAGGTGGGAGACTATGAAGCAGCTACGCCAGTAGTTGTGGAGTCATCCTTGAAATACCACCCTTGAATATTTGAAGTTCTAACTCAGGAGAGATTCGAGGACAGTGTATGGTGGGTAGTTTGACTGGGGCGGTCTCCTCCTAAAGAGTAACGGAGGAGTACGAAGGTGCACTCGGTACGGTCGGAAATCGTGCCAAGAGTATAAAGGCAAAAGTGCGCTTGACTGCGAGAGTGACGGCTCGAGCAGGTACGAAAGTAGGTCTTAGTGATCCGGTGGTCCCGAATGGAAGGGTCATCGCTCAACGGATAAAAGGTACTCCGGGGATAACAGGCTGATTCCTCCCAAGAGTTCATATCGACGGAGGAGTTTGGCACCTCGATGTCGGCTCATCACATCCTGGGGCTGAAGCAGGTCCCAAGGGTATGGCTGTTCGCCATTTAAAGTGGTACGCGAGCTGGGTTCAGAACGTCGTGAGACAGTTCGGTCCCTATCTGCCGTGGGCGTTAGAGATTTGAGAAGAGTTGCTCCTAGTACGAGAGGACCGGAGTGAACGAACCACTGGTGTTCCGGTTGTTTCGCCAGAAGCATTGCCGGGTAGCTACGTTCGGACGGGATAAACGCTGAAAGCATCTAAGCGTGAAGCCTCCTTCAAGATTAGATCTCTCTGATGAAAATCAGTAAGGAACGTTGGAGACTACGACGTTGATAGGCTGGGTGTGGAAGTACAGCAATGTATGAAGCTTACCAGTACTAATGATCCGAGAGACTTAAGTCTATTTCTATGCTGAATTGTTAAATATCTTTATAACCCAAAACACAGTTTTGGCGATGATAGCTTGTAGGAACCACCTGATCCCATTCCGAACTCAGAAGTGAAACTACAAAACGCCGATGATAGTCTGGCATTGCCCAGGTGAAAGTAGGTAGTCGCCATCTTTTTCCATTCAAACTCTTACATAATAAGCTCAATCAATAAGCACTAAGTTAATATAGGGCTACTTGCCATTAAAACATTTTAATATCTTATATAAAATTATAATAACTCGTTGTTAATCTTAATATATGATATTTATTAATGATTTGATATCATAATTATATACAGTTCTGATAGCTAAAAGTAAATCCACTTTTTTATTAGAGCTTATTATTTAATTTAAATAAGGGTAATTTATGAGATATCTATTAATTATTATACTGTTATTTAGTAGTTTATTAGCTTCTTGTAGTAATCACTATAGTTGTCCAACTCTTATTGATCAAGCGGGGAACAAATATTTAGATAAAAATAATTGTGTTAGGATTTAAATATGATTTTTTAGAATAGATATCTTGTTGGATCATCCGGACATTCATGTAAACCACATTCAAAAAATGTTGAAACTACATTAGCAAATACAACTAGAAGAAAGATTATAAATATGATTTGGATGAAGAGACGTATAATATTATTTTTTGCCTCAGATATTTGTTGAGGCTGTCTGCGTAATTCATATTGCCTAGGGTATGACATAACTATAGCAATATAAATTATAGCGATCATAGATATTACAAATACCCAGCTGTACATATGCATACCTAAAACTTTTGAGCCAAAGCCAACTGGATCTGTTACATGTAAGGCGATTTGTCTAAGGGAAACAAAAGATGTAAATACTGCTGCTAGTAGTGATAATGCATAATGACTAGGACGTATATTAAAGCGCATATTAAGTAAAAAACCAAATCCGATTGCTAATAATCCTAATCGTTGTAGTAAGCATAAAGGACAAGGAAGTTCATCCATTGCAAATTGGAAATAGAATGCGGCAATTATAGTTATAGCTATTCCCATTAGTTTTATAGCACTTAGAGCTTTAATTAGGTCATTTTCAATAAATGTTTTCATATTTTGCTCCTTCATAATTATAAGTAGATAGATAAGTGATTTGTTGCGTGATGTAAAAATACAAGTCCAGCAACTATTAAAAAAATACTAAATGTAATTACACCCCAGCGTCTATTAAACCAAGCTATTAAAATTGAAATAAAAAGTAATGTGAAGCTTATTAGTATACCTGGCATATTATCTACTCCTATATTTAACAATTACAATTAAATAATAGCAGCAAATATAAAATGTTGCATAGAGAATTTTTAAATTACGTTATTAAAAAGCATATTTCATACCGCTATCTAATACCATTATAAGGATGTTATAGCTCTGATGTTGTGGTAATTTTTCGAGTAGTTTTTTAGCAATGAAATAGTTAGCACCGCTACTATGTCCAGCATAAATACCTTGTTCACTAGCTAACTCATGACATGCTTGTATTGCTTGATTATCACTAAATTGTATTATTTCGTCAATATATGCAAAATCCATTGATTTACAGAAGACAGGGTTACCAGGACCTTCTACTTTATAGCTATGTATGTTTTCTTTAATAGGTGCTCCATGATAAAAAATATCATAATAAACAGATCCATAAGGGTCTGGCATAATAACTTGTGTTTTTGGAAAAAACTCTTTTATCTTCTTTGCACATCCTGTAATAGTGCCGCCAGATCCCCCAACCGTTATAAAGTAGTCAATATCAACATTTTGTGTTAAAAAATAGTCCACTATTTCTTGACCTGTAGTTTTGTAATGACACTCTGTATTTAATAAATTATCATATTGGTTAACTAATATTCCATTTAAATCTTCTGTTAATTGTTTAGCTTTATTTACATAAAAATCTGGATCCGTATGATCTGATGTGTTTTTACAAATTGTAAGGTTTGCTCCAAAACTTTTGATCATTTCTCTTTTTATTTGTCCCGTTTTCTCAGGACATGTAATGTACACAGGATGTTTGTATAATTTACCAATTGCAGCTAAAGATGTTCCCATATTGCCTGAACTTGCTTCGATAATTGCTTGTTGAGGTTTTATTTTTTTATTTTTTATTAAGTTTTCCAAGATATATTTCGCAACACGATCTTTGATACTACCAGTTGGGTTTAGCCATTCACACTTAGCATAAAGATTATGATTGTTTATTGTATTTTTAAGTTTTATTATAGGAGTCTTTCCTATTAAAGATAGCATTAGATTAGGCGATGTTTTTTAAGACTTAGAATATTTTAACAAAATGTATGCTATAAGAAACTTATTTAACAAGTTTATTTGTTAATAGGATGGTAAATGGCCATCGAGTATGATGGAATTTGATGTATTATTCCTGCCTGAGAGGCGATTACTGTAGAGCATAATAATATTATTTTTTTCATTGGTTTTTCCTGTTTTGTGTTTTATTGTATAAATTTATTTTGTCTCTTTTATAGGAGTCATATCATTAGTAATATCTCCTGTTAAGCTATCATTAATTAGTGATATTGTTCTAACAGCTTGACCTTTATCTAAGTTTGCTTTGTTTAAGTTAACATATACTCTATTGCCTACAAGAGTATCTACTACATATAGTCTATTTTGTGATAATGATATTACTGATTTCCATTGTGTTGGCCATTTATCTTATAGACTTGGGTTGTTTAAACTTTCATTTCTATAACCTTTTATGAAAGGTACAGAAACTGAGTCAGCAGCTGCAAACATATAATTGACAGCTTGATTCATCGATTTTGCTTTTGGAAGATTTTCACTTATAAAAGTTGTTCTAACGAATCTGTAAGCAGAATTTGCTCCACCAGGTAATTTATCAATATTATAAAACCCCAGCTCTTTAGCTTGCCTAAGGATTTTTTGCTGTTCATCATAGCTTGGTTCATTGCTAATTGTTTTAACATTTCTATGTACAGTTAATTTACCATTTATATACTCAATTAGTGCACTATCTCCTGTTTTATCTTCAACCATGTAGTGAACTGGGATATTGCTCTCTTTACCATTAATTTCTATCGGAGGGTTATATATTTGATAGCTATCAAGATTGTCAAGAACTTCCTTAACTGTAGCAAAATTACCTAATACATACCTAATCCAATATAATCCATTAACACCTGGCTTGCTTGTATCTCTTTTTGGCTGAATAGTATCCCCAAGATAAAGTAGATGTGCTACTAAGCCTTTTTCATTAAGACCTTCACCAGTTAAATTAGCTAAATTTGTTTCATCAATAGATACATAGCCATATTTATCAGTCCATGTAAGAGAATTATTTTTTAATCCTCCTGTTTCTTTTGTACCTCTTGGATATATAGTCAAATTTGGTTTTAAATCTATAAATAAATCCATCGTTCTAGTAGTATAGACACCTAAATCGCCACCAAAGTTATGATTAAATTCTGAGCAAGCAAAAGTAGCTGAAGCTATACTAAAGATACAGCCAGTTAATACAACCCTTGAGATAATTTTATTCATATTCCTTCCTTATCTACTTATATTGAATAATTTTAAAATTAGTCAATTAACTTACGCTAATAGTATATTTGTAGTAGTATTAATTTGTCTGTAGCAAAAAATGCATAACTATTATGCGTAAATAGAGGACCACTATGAATTTTGATGATATTTTCCTTTTTGTTAAGCTTGTTAATATTGGAACATTTACCGAATTAGCAAAACAGTTAAATGTTTCTCAGAGCACAGTTTCACGGAGGATTCAAAGTTTAGAAGAATCTATTAATACTAAGTTGATAAAGAGAAATTCAAGAGGTGTTATCGAAGTAACCACAGAAGGACAATCTCTATATAACAATTTTAGTTATATTGAAGAACAAGCTGTTGTGACATTTCAAAAGTGGATTAATAATTCAAAACAAATCAAAGGTATTTTAAGAGTGGGAGTACCAAAGTTGTTTTTTGATAACCTTGTTGCTCCAAAGCTTGATACATTTTATACACGCTATCCTAATGTACAATTAGTATTTAGTTATACTGCTGGAATTGTTGATTTAGTAAAAGATAATATAGACATAGCGATTACAACAAAAAAACCAACAACGAATAATTGCACTATAAAAACACTTCTTAAATCCAAGAATAAGCTTTATGCGTCTAAAAAATATATTCAAGAAAAAGGGGTTCCTGAGACAATAAAGGAATTAGAAAATCATAGTATTGTCGGCTTCATAGATAACGATAAATGTCAGAATGCTCTGGTAGGCTTTTCAGAGCTAGATAATTCCAGTCTAGAAGTTAATATTAGTCCAGATTTGTTCCTTAATAATGCTATCTATGATATCAACTTGGCAACTAAGTGTAATAGAATTATTAATGTTTTAGATATATTTGCTAATGATAAAGCAGATATAGAGCCAGTTTTGAATGAATACTATTTTGGCAAAACAAGCTTCTATTTAGTACGTGCTACGGGAGTACGTAGTAATTTAGAACGAGAATTTGTTAAGTTTATTGATGTATGTTTGCAAGATAAATCTTTTTAATTATTTTTAGTGGATTTTTAGTGGGTCTAAAATGAGTATGAGAAAAATATTAATAATTTTAGTTGTGTTGATCTATACAAACTCCTATGCAATTGTGGCTGGATATTCAATAAATCCAAGAGGAGAAAAATTTGTTAATAACACGTCAAAAGCTAGAAATAACGAACAACAAGAATCATCAAGGGTTCAGCAACTAGAAGATAAAATAGCAGTTGCTAATAAATAGCTAGACAATTTATTTGCCGATACAAAAGCTTGAGAATATTTCACCTAATAAGTCATCAGAACTAAACTCACCTGTAATTGAATTAAGATATTCTTGAACAATTAACAACTCTTCAGCTAGAAGCTCACCATTACCAAGTTCTAATTGTTCTCTAGCAAGTTTAATATGCTCAAAAGCATTATTTATCGCTGTAACATGTCTTTCACGTGCAGTATAAATACTTTCATTTTGATTTGTATAACCAACTTTATTGAGAATATGTTCTTTTAGTTTATCAATACCAATGTTATTTTCGGCTGATATGTATATGTGGTTAGCATGATTGTGTGGAACTTCTTTAAGGAGATCTATCTTATTATGTACATATGTAATATCGATATCTTTAGGAATTTGATCATAAAATTCTGGAATTATCTCTTTTATATCACTAAATTTAACTTGGCTATTCGTATAGTCATCAGTTACAAATAGTACTTGATCAGCTTCTTGAATTTTCTTAATAGCTCTTTTGATTCCTTCACTTTCGATGATATCATCACTATTACGTAGCCCTGCAGTGTCAATGATATGCATAGGAACGCCATTTATTTGAATATGTTCTTTGACAATATCTCTAGTTGTACCTGCTATTGATGTTACAATAGCTGATTCTTTACCTGCAAGAGCATTCAAAAGGCTTGACTTACCAGCATTTGGTTTGCCTACTAATATTAATGTAATTCCCTCAGCAAGAATAACACCTTGTTTACAGCTATTTTTTACCGCTAAGATAACCTTATATATTTCTTCTAAACTAGAATGAATTTTTTGATCTTCTAAAAAGTTTATTTCTTCTTCTGGAAAGTCAATAGACGCTTCTACATACATTCTTAGATAAATAAGTTTTTCTAAAAGATTATTTATTTCTTTAGAGAAATCTCCTTGAAGTGATTTAGCTGCCGACTTAGCTGCTATTTCTGATGATGCATTAATAATATCAGCAACAGCTTCTGCTTGAGCTAAATCAAGTTTATTATTCAGAAATGCTCTCTCAGTAAATTCACCTGCCTTTGCCATTCTGGCACCACAGTTAAGTGCTGCTTTGATAATCAAATTCAATATAAATGGGTTACCATGAGCTTGAATTTCTACAACGTCTTCACCTGTATATGACAAAGGCGCCTTAAAGAATATTACGATACCATGATCTATTATTTCATTATCATTATAGACATTACAGAATGTTGCATAACGAGGTTTTAGCTGTTTTTTAGTTAGTTTCTCAGCTATTGCTAGAGCATCTATCCCAGATATTCGGATTATGCCTATACCGCCATTACCTTGAGGAGTTGCTATTGCAACTATTGTATCTTTTGTGTACATATTATCTATCTTAACTTTTGATTTGAACTATCAAAATCATTATTTTCTTGATCAATAACTCTACCTTTTTTACTCTTATATTGTCTAAAAAATTCTGGATTTTCTTTGATTATTTTTCTACGTATAAAAAATGAAGAAACCATCAGAAAAATTATTAAAAAAACAAATAAAGGCGCAAAAATGATAAATGATAATATAGCAATTGCTATAAGAGTTAGTGAAGTTAAAATTTGTTTTACATTATTATTCATTGCTTTGCTTTATATTATTTAGCTTGTATAATATGAATACAAGTATATCACTTAGGTGATTATTAAAATAGAGCTCTATAAAAATCTATAGGCTCGGTATTCAAATCCGGAGGTTTATATGAATATTCAAATTACTGGTAGACATGTGGAAGTTACTGATTCAATTAAAAACTATGTTAATGAAAAAGTAGGTAAGGTTGAGCACTATTTTGATAATATCACTTCGACTAAAGTTATATTAGATGTTGAGAAAGATCATCAAGTAGCAGAGGCTATAGTTACAGTTCCTGGTAGTGAATTTGTTGCAAAGGCTGAAGACAAAGATTTATATGCAGCTATAGATATGCTTGAAGATAAGTTAGCACGTCAGTTAAAAAAGCACAAAGATAAAATGAGATGTAATCACGGCGAATAGTAGTCTATCTTATTCAAATCTATTCAATTTTTACCTATGAATTTAAAAGCTCTAATTGATAAAAAAAATATTATCTTAAATTTGAATATTGAGTCTAAAAAACGCTTAATCGAGTTTTTTGCAAATAGAATAGCAGACACTTACCCTGATGTGAGTGAAGATCTTGTGCTTAAAAATATTTATAAACGCGAAAGAATAGGTAATACTTATATTGGTAAAAATATTTACATTCCTCATTGTCGCGTTGAGAATCTTATGACTACTAGGTTGATTATCGTGACATTAAAGAATAGTTACTATGATGATTCTGTCAACGATGATATAAAGATAGCAGTTGGTGTTTTTTTTCCTGACAATATATCTACAATCCATATGGAACTGCTAAAGCAATTAGCTTTATATTTGAAACAAGATAAAACGCAGCAGTATTTTCAGCAAGCAGAAAATTCCGAAGATTTGTATAATTTAATTATTAATACTAGTAATGAATAATCTATTTAATAATATACGTATAGTTCTAGTAGAACCATCACACAGTGGTAATGTTGGTTCTACTGCTAGAGCAATGCTTAATATGGGGTTGACAAACTTATGGCTTGTAAACCCTAAAAAAGGTATTGATGATGAGGCATTAGCTCTATCATGTCATGCTACAGAAGTAGTAAATAATGCTACTATTGTAGCTAATCTAGAAGAGGCTCTTGAAGGTGTCGATTATGTGGTTGGAACTAGCGCAAGAGTGCGTAGAGTATCTCTACCTATAGAGCCTATATCTAAAGTTGCTACAAGCATACTTAATAAAATCCAAAAATCTGATGAAAAAATAGCAATATTATTTGGCAGAGAAAGAACGGGACTTTTAAATGAAGAGCTTTTGATGAGTAATGTACATGCGTATATCCCGTCAAATGAAGAATATACATCTCTTAATCTAGCTCAGGCTGTACAACTAGTAGCTTATGAGATTTATAAGCAAGCAATTGAGATTAGCAAGCTTAAACAAGTTCCTGAGTACAATCATTTACATAAAAAAGCTTCCGTAAAAGAGCTGCAAGGTCTATATCAGCATTTTGAGGATAGTATGATCAAGTCGGGATTCTTAGATAAAGATAAACCTGGGCATGTCATGGATAAAGTGCGCAGACTTTTTCAAAGATCCGAACTTGAGAGTCAAGAAGTGAATATTTTGAGAGGTTTTTTAACCTCATTAGAAAATCAGGATAAGTAGTATGATTATACTAGGTATAGATGAAGCAGGGCGTGGACCATTATCAGGGCCTGTAGTTGCTGCAGGAGTTATATTGGATCAAGATAAAATTATTGATGGTCTTGCTGATTCAAAGAAGTTAACTGAAAAAAAACGTCAATCACTCTATCAGCAAATAATAACTCACGCAAAGGCTTACACAATAGTTGAAATTAGCCCTCAGCAAATCGATGAGTTAAATATCCTTCAAGCAACATTAAAAGCTATGCATCAAGTTGCAAATAATTTAGAAAGACAGTTTGATAAAGTCTTAGTTGATGGTAATAAATTACCAAATTGGGATTATAATTCAGAAGCTATAGTAAAAGGAGACTCAAAAATTATAGAAATATCTGCAGCTTCGATATTGGCAAAGGTGCATAGAGATAATATCTGTCTTGAGCATGATAGATTATATCCACAATATGGTTTTGCTAAACATAAGGGTTATCCAACAAAAGAGCATTTAGAGAATATAAAAAAATATGGTGTATTAGATATCCATAGGAAAAGTTATAAACCAGTACAAGTGTTATTAAATGAATAACTCTGAAAACTACTACACAGCAGGAAAGAGTTTAGGGCTTTTTGCTCTTACAGCTACTCTTGTAATGACAGAGTTAAATATATCGACTTTAGTAGGTTTCTCAAGTTTAGGTTATTTGTATGGTTTTTCAGAATTATTTTTAGGGATTGTATTTCTAGTTGGGTTATTATTTTATTCTTTTAGTGTTGCTAAAAAGTGGAAAAATTTTGATGCAATCTGTGTTTCAGAATTTTTTTCTCAACGTTATAATAGGGCATTTGGTTTGATGGTAGCATTGTGCTTACTAATAGCAATGACAGGTTTTGGAGCTAACTTTATATATTCTACTACAATTTACCTACAAGAAATTTTCCCTAATTATAATCATTGGTTAATAAGTGGGGTAGCTTGTAGTTTAATGTTATTATTTACTATAAGAGATGGTCTAATAAGGATAGTAAAAATAGATAAACTAAGTTTTATATTATCTCTAATATTATTTGTATATTTAGGCTATTTAGTATATAAGGCAGGCATTTCTTCATTTAAACATATTAGTAGTCAAGAAGTAACTTTGCCATTTTCTTTCCCAATCTCTTTAGCATTTCTTACAGCATTTACATATATTCTTTCACCTTGGTATGGTCAAAAGATATTTGCGGCAAAATCTAAGAAAACAGCATTTTATGCAGTGATGATTGCTGCATTTATTGTAAGCTTAATTTATTTAATAGCAGTTTATACTACAGCTAAATATGCTGGGATGATTAATTTGTCAAATCCTGATAAGGCATTTACATCTATAGTTACAACTCTTTTTAGTAGACCTATACTAGTAACATTTTATATTGTGATGTTTCTAATAGCCTTAACAACTATCGCGGCCCTTTGGAATACTATGGCATCGATGTGTTTTGTACACTTTCAAAGAAATAAGAGTGAAAAGAAAAATATTATTACAGTAATAATTATTGCAATTTTAAGTTATACACTTGCCAATACTTTTATAGATCAAGTTCTGGATAAGATGCTACTTTTTAATATCCCAATAGCAGCATTAGCATTTAGTTTATTATATGGTTTTTATGGCAGTAGAACTAATTTTTTAGGAGCTATCTTAAGCACAATAGTTGGGATTGTGAGTGCTTTATACTGTTATTTGCTTTTTAAGCAAGAAGAGTTTGTTTTTTATTGGGCTTTTATATGCATACCATTGAGTTTTATAGTAGGATATTTGCCTGTAATTACAGATAAATACAGAAGGTTGTTAAGAGTAAAGAATTAATCTAACGAAAGAACGTTATCTGAATTAGTTTCTCCTAATTTCTTAGGATTAGCAGTTTCATCATCTTCGCCTTCATTGATATTAATTCCATAACCAAATTCGCGAGCATACATTCCTTGCTCTGTTTCTTTAGAAAATACTTCTAAGACAGCCTCGATAGGAATATTTATAGACATTGGCTCACTATCAAACGTTGCAGCAAAGCTAATATGATTATCATCTATAACTAAATCTTGTATTGCTTGAGGAGATAAATCTAAAAGTATTTTTTTATCTTCATCAATATAGTTTGCTGGTACTATAACACCTTCATACTCAGTATCAACTAAAACATAAGGTGTAAATCCATGATCAACTAGCCAGTTGTATGTAGCTTTAACTACATATGCTCTAAGCATAGCCATATTAAGCTCCTTTTGCTTTGATAGTTTTTATAAAGTTAGGTTCGCTAAGTAATTCTTTGATCTCTTTGATAATGTTTTTATCTTTGGTAGGTATTGAGATCTTTAACTTAATGAAATAATAAAAAACGAAAGTTATTATCAGAGTCAATACATTTATATTTTGAGCATCTGGATTACTTTCTGCATTTACTTCTCTTTCACTAACTATTTTCTTATAAGTGCTTATTATATCCCTTTGCATTAGCATTTTTATTTCGTTAGCTTGTTTTTCATCCAAATCAGGGCTTTGTAATTTGATAATATTTTGCAGAAACGTTTTATTAACATATTCTAACAATATTCTTGCATTAGCTCGCTGTTTTGGAAATACTGGAAACATCGGAGGAAAGGGATATAGATCCTCTATAGCTTCTATAATCACACTAAGCCTATACACTGCAAAATCATCTGTGCTAAGCGTAGGTATATTACCATTAGGTGTAATGATATTTAGCTCTTCTAGATGTTTTGAGTTTTCTTCTTTAGAAACATCTACAATTTTCGCATTAGCTCCTTTAATAAGAAGGATCATGCGGACTATATCGCTATAGATATCATCTTTTTTTGTGTATAAAAGCAAGATTGTATCCTCCTAGTAATAAAATAAAAAAGAATAATAGAAAGGTAATATAAAATAGATTAACGCTTAGAGAATTGTCTTCTTCTACGAGCTTTTCTAAGACCAAATTTCTTACGCTCAACTTTACGTGGGTCACGAGTAACAAAACCTGCTTCACGAAGAGCTGGTTTAAGTTCTTCATCATACTCAATTAGAGCTCTAGTAACACCAAGACGGATAGCACCAGCTTGACCAGTAGTACCACCACCTTTTACAGTTACTTTGAAATCAAAGTTATCAGTGTTGTTAGTTAGTTCTAAAGGTTGCTTTACAACCATGCAGTCCGTTTCACGACATAGGTATTGCTCTAATGGTAGACCATTAACAATAAACTGACCAGTACCTTTTTTCATAAATACACGAGCTACAGAACTTTTGCGACGACCTGTACCATAATTATATTCTGACATTTTTACCATCCTTTATTAAATATTGTGAGCTTTAGGTTGTTGAGCTGTATGTGGGTGAGCTTCACCTGCATAAACTTTTAACTTCTTAAACATAGTGCGACCTAGTGGAGTTCTAGGAAGCATCCCTCTAACAGCTTTTTCAATAGCTCTTTCTGGATGAGTCGCTATTAGCTTCTCGAAAGATACTGATTTGATACCGCCAATATAACCAGTATGATGGTAATAAGTTTTTGCTTTTCTTTTGTTACCAGTTACAGCTACTTTTTCAGCATTTACGATAACAACATAATCACCAGTATCCATATGAGGAGTATATTCTGGTTTATTTTTTCCTCTTAGGATCATTGCTACTTCAGTAGCTAGACGACCTAAAGTTTTATCTGTAGCATCAATCAAAAGCCATTCTCTTTTGATATTTGATGGTTTTGCAGTAAACGTTTTCATCTTTTTTCCTTTATTTATTGTTGTCAATTACTCAGTTTTTGCAAAAAATTCTTGATTCGCAAGCTAGTTTTAGCTTGTTTGACTTTAAGATTTTAAGCAGACTATATGATACATTTTTCGTGTCAAATAATCAAATCATTAAGGGATTTTATTTTGAATAATTTTACCTGCTTGTTCATTTGACCTTCTAATACAATTTTCTATAGCTAGTCTGTCAAAAAAATTACCACTAATATATAGATTTGGCTGATTTTGTAATTCTTTTTCAAGATCTGCTATAAAAGCACTATGCTTACGATGATAGCAAGGTAGTGTATTGTTTTTTGTATAAGTGTATATGATATGATCTGGTTTTATTTTTAGTAATTCTATAATTTTATCAAGTAATTCTTCTTGAGAAAATTCATCACGACAGTGAAAAACAATTGCCCTATAGTTTGGGTTATCTATCACATCTCTAGAGACTGTTGAGTAAAAAAATTGTTCTTTACCGATTAAGCCAGCTAAGTTTTTAATATGTTTCAAGCTTGATTTATTTGTAACAATTCCTACGCTTATTAGATTCGACATTGTAGGTCTATATTGATGTTTTGCTATATTAGGTAATATTTTTTCTAATAGTAATTCGGTTACATTCCATGGTGTTGCCAAACAAAGATTTTCACAAGTATATTCGCCGTGTTTTGTATGTATGTGCCATTTTTGCTGTTTTGTTATCTTTATGACAGTCTCTTTAATAACATTTTCGTTGTGGTTTTTGAAAAGTTCAGCTAAACCATTTTTTAGAGTAAAACTTCGTGGCAGTGTCGTATCTCTATCATATTTCTTAAATAAATACTCCATCGGGAACTCTTGACTATCTTGGGATAGTACAGCGTCAAAACAATACTTCAAAGTTTTACTATAATTTTTTTTGCCAAATAGCTTTGTGGCATATTCGCTAACAGTTTTATCTTGTTTTGAGACTTTTCTGTTTTTCAAAAAACTAAGAGCTGCTGTAAATGGATTAATATTTATAAAAATACTTTGAATTTTATTGTTTGGTTGAACAAATAAGAATGGTAGCTTTTTTCTTGGTTGGATATCTTTTCCAAGAGAGTTACTGTGGATATATTCTATAGTTTTATTGTAAGAGTTGTATATGGTGTGTGCTCCCATCTCAAACCAAAAATTTTCGTATTGTTGAGAGTCAATACAACCGCCGACCTTATTAGCCTCAAAGACACAATTTTTTACAGATGCAGCAGTTAATCGTTGTGCTAAAGATATACCTGAAATTCCAGCACCAATTATAATAGTATCAAAATGTTTTGTATCAGTCATTTGGTAAAAGTATCCATAGTTTGCCGCGGTTATTCATATGGCCGGCGTTAAATTCTGCTTGCTTACCATGTCCCCAAAATACATCACTTCTGATAGCGCCCTTTATAGCACCACCTGTGTCTTGAGCTATCATTAGCCTATCAAGAGGTTTTGTATCATCATGATTATCAGCAAAATAATCTGTCTCTAACCATAAGGGTACGCCATACAGATAGTATTTGTTATCAACAGCAAGAGAATATCCAGGTGTTAGTTCAACATCTTGTGCACCAACAGCATTTTTGCGATCAATGTATCTAAAAAACACAAAAGAAGGGTCATAGTTTAGTACATCATCGATTTTATCTTTATTCTCATCTAGCCATGCTTTTATCGCTTGCATAGACATTTGCGTAGCACTCATATAACCGTGATCAAGTAAATATTTACCTATGGGCTTATATTCATGACCATTTTGGCTATCGTAACCTATAAGAATGTCACCACTGTCAGTTTCGATGCGACCAGAGCCTTGGATTTGTAAAAATGTTCGGTCAACTTTTGATTTTACCCATACTAAAACATCTTTTTTTGGAAGTAGATCACCTTTTGATATTTCTTCACGTGAGTAATAAGGAACAAATTTACCATCTTGATACATTCCGAAAGAAAAACTATCATCATCTTTAGGTTTTTTTACTAAGTTATCAGGTGTGCGATAGATAGGTACGGTATATTCCATAGTTTTGACTAAGCTACCTTTCATCGAAGGTTCATAATAGCCTGTAAATAAACCTGTATCTTTTCCTTTATATATTATTTGGTATGGAGTGAAATTCTGCTCAAAAAATAATTTAGCTTGTTGTTTAGTTTTTAAATCTGTATTTATAACCTTATGGCAGATATTTATCCAGTTTGAATATTCTAGTTTATTTTCTTCTAATATCTTTTCACAAGATTTTTTAAAAGTATTAAAAGACTCAAGCTGATCAGCACTATCCCAGTTGGCTAAGTCTTCGAAGCTTGATTTTTTATAATCTATATTTTTTGAATATTTTTTTGATAAATATTGTTGCGCAGTAATATTAGCACACCCAGTTATAAGTATTAAACTAACTATGATAACTATTTTTTTTAAGGTTTCTTTTACTTTTTTAATATCCATATAAAAAAATACCAATAATTTCTTGAAAATACAGAATTAATCACTATCTATAAAACATCTAACAAATTGTAGTATTAACAGAACTAAAATAAAAGGTTATTTTATGAGTAAGCAAGAAAAAAGTAATGTAGAAGATAAAAGTCTTGATATTGAGACAGCAGCACAAGTAGAAACAGCACAAGAATCTGCTAGTGGAACTTTAGAAGAATTATCTGTAGAAGAACAGCTAGAAAGAGCAAAAGATACTATAAAAGAACTTGAAGATAGTTGTGATCAATTTAAAGATGAGGCTTTAAGAGCGAAGGCTGAAATGGAAAACATTCGTAAAAGAGCTGAAAGAGATGTATCAAATGCACGCAAATTTGGTATAGAGAAGTTTTCTAAAGAGCTTTTGCCAGTAATTGATAGTATTGAGCAAGCATTAAAGCATGAGGTTAAGCTTGAAGAAGCTATCGCAATGAAAGAAGGTATTGAGTTAACAGCAAAAATGCTGGTTGATATACTTAAGAAAAATGGTGTAGAAGAGTTAGATCCAAAAGGAGAGAAATTTGACCCTAATCTACATGAAGCTATGGCAATGATTCCTAACCCTGAATTTGAAGATAATACTATTTTTGATGTTTTTCAAAAGGGTTATATGTTAAATGGTCGTATTGTTAGAGCTGCAAAAGTTGTTATAGTAAAAAATTAAAAAAAATACTTGAAAAGATTATAAATATGCCCATCTAGTAAGTAGTCAGATGGATTTAAAATTTTTGGAAAAAATTACAGAATAAAAACAGGAGAATCAAATGGGAAAAATAATAGGTATAGATTTAGGTACTACTAACTCTTGTCTTGCTATTATGGATGGCAAGACTGCTAAAGTTATTGAGAATGCTGAAGGACATAGAACAACACCTTCAGTTGTGGCATATACTGATAGCGGTGAAATATTAGTAGGTCAAGCTGCTAAAAGACAGGCTGTAACTAACCCTGATAATACATTCTTTGCTATCAAGAGACTTATAGGTCGTAAGTACGATGATAAAGCTGTACAAGAAGATATTAAAAAGAAAGTACCTTATGCGGTAATTAAAGCTGATAATGGTGATGCTTGGGTTGCTACTAAAGAAGGCAAAAAAATGGCCCCACCACAAGTTTCTGCAGAAGTTCTAAGAAAAATGAAAAAAACTGCAGAAGACTATCTAGGTGAACCAGTTACAGAAGCTGTAATTACAGTGCCAGCATACTTTAACGATAGTCAAAGACAAGCTACAAAAGATGCTGGTAAAATAGCAGGTCTTGAAGTTAAAAGAATTATCAACGAGCCTACAGCGGCAGCGCTGGCATATGGTGTAGACTCTAAGAAAGGTGAGCAAACTGTAGCGGTGTATGACCTAGGTGGTGGTACATTCGATATCTCAATTATTGAGATTGCTGATGTTGATGGCGATAACCAAATCGAAGTATTATCAACCAATGGTGATACTTTCTTAGGTGGTGAAGACTTCGACTTGGCTTTAATGAACTATCTAATTGACGAGTTCAAAAAAGAGCAAGGTATAGATCTTCACAATGATAAGCTTGCTTTACAAAGAGTTAGAGAGGCTGCTGAGAAAGCTAAAGTAGAATTATCTTCAGCACAACAAACTGATGTTAACCTACCTTACATCACAGCAGATGCTACTGGACCTAAGCACTTAAATATCAAAGTAACTAGAGCTAAGTTTGAGTCTTTAGTTTCTGATCTTGTAATGAGATCACTTGAGCCTTGTAAGAAAGCTCTTGAAGATGCTGGTTTAAGTAAGTCTGATATTACAGAAGTATTACTAGTGGGTGGACAAACTCGTATGCCTCTAGTACAAGAGAAAGTAAAAGAGTTTTTTGGTAAAGAGCCACGTAAAGATGTGAACCCTGATGAAGCTGTTGCAGTTGGTGCGGCTATTCAAGGTGGTGTATTATCAGGTGATGTTAAAGATATTCTTTTATTGGATGTAACACCGCTTTCTCTAGGTATTGAGACTATGGGAGGTGTTATGACTAAGCTTATCGAGAGAAATACTACGATTCCTACTAAGAAGTCGCAAGTATTCTCAACAGCTGAAGATAACCAGCCTGCGGTAACTATTCATGTACTTCAAGGTGAGCGTGAAATGGCTTCTGCAAACAAATCTTTAGGTAGATTTGATCTGGCAGATATTCCACCAGCGCCACGTGGTATGCCACAAATTGAGGTTACTTTTGATATAGATGCTAACGGTATATTAAATGTGTCTGCTAAAGATAAAGCTACTGGTAAAGAGCAAAATATTGTGATTAAGTCTTCAAGTGGTTTATCTGAAGAGGATATCGAAAAAATGGTACAAGACGCTGAAGCTAATGCAGAAGCAGATAAAAAGTTCCATGATTTAGTTACTGCTAGAAATACTGCTGATAACTTAATTCATAGCTCAAGAAAAGCAATTCAAGAACTGGGTGACAAAGTAACAGCAGCAGAAAAAGAAAAAATCGAAGAAGCTTGTAAAGAGCTTGAGGCAGCAACTAAAGGTGATGATAAGCAAGCGATTGAAGCTAAAACTAAGGCTCTAGAAGAAGCATTTGCGCCAATAGCTCAAAAAGCTTATGCTGAGCAAGCTCAAGCTGCTGTTGCCCAAGGTGGTGCTAAAGCTGAAGAACCTAAGAAAGAAGAAGATGTTGTTGATGCTGACTTTGAGGATGTTGAAGACGACAAAAAATAAATAATCTTTTAATAATCAATAAAGTGTGGTTTATCCACACTTTTCTTTTTGTTATAATGGTCTGTCCAAAATTTTTAGGTTAAGTAAAATGCAACAGAAATGCTACTATGAAATTCTAAATGTATCTAAAACTGCCTCAGGTGTTGAAATTAAACGAGCTTATAGAAAGCTTGCAATGGAATATCATCCGGATCGTAATCCAGGTGATAAAGAGGCAGAGATCAAGTTTAAAGAAATATCTGAAGCCTATGAAATCTTAAGTGATGATAGTAAAAGATCTCGTTATGATCAATTCGGCCATGCTGGTGTTAATCAGCAATCTGGTTTTGGAGGAACTGGTGGATTTGAAGATATCTTTGATACTTTCTTTGGTGGAGGAACTTCACGTGGTTCTAATAGGTCTAGGGCATCCCGAGGTAGTGATCTAGAGTACACTTTAGAAATAACTTTAGAAGAAGCTTTCTTTGGTGTTGAGAAAGAGATAACTATACCACGGATGGAGTCTTGTGATAGTTGTGATGGTACAGGCTCTAAATCCAGAAGCAAAACTACTTGTCATGCTTGTCATGGCCAAGGTACTATTCGTAGACAACAAGGTTTTTTTGCTTTTGAACAGACATGTCCAGTATGTAATGGTACTGGCTATAGTATTACTGATCCTTGTGATGCTTGTTATGGTAATGGTAAAGTCAAGAAACAAAAGACTCTCAAAGTTAAAATACCAGAAGGTGTTGATAATGGTGATAGAATCAGACTACAAGGTGAGGGTGATTCTGGCTCTAATGGTGCTATGAACGGTGATTTGTATGTTCAAATCATAATTAAAGAGCATAAGATTTTCGAAAGAAGAGATATTAATCTTTATTGTGAAATGCCAATAAGCTTTACCAAAGCTTGTATAGGTGGTGATATCAAAGTCCCAACACTTGATGGAGAAGTTGTCTTAAAAGTTGTTCCTGAAACTCAAACTGGCAAAGTTTTCCGCCTACGTGAAAAAGGTATGAAATCTTTGAGAGGTCATAGAAGAGGTGACTTATTATGTAAGGTTGTGGTAGAAACACCAGTAAACTTAAGTGCTGAGCAAAAGGAATTATTAGAAAAATTTGCTGATAGTTTAGGTGAAGATTATCAAAGTAAGCATGCTCCAAAGAGTAAAACATGGTTTGACAATGTTAAAGATTACGCTAAAAAATTCTTTGAGTAATATCTATATTCTTTTATAATTCAATCTGTGGCAAATTTTTCTCTATATAAGCGCTTAGTAACCTAACTTTCTTTAATCTGTATTTATCTCTTGAACTTATTAAATAGAGATTTTTTTCTATAGGATTTCTGGTATTAGGTAATAGATGAACTAGCTTTTTATCGTGAAGTTTATCGATAATTTCAAATAATGGTAACTTTGCTATGCCTAAGCCATCTAAACAACTCTGGAGCATCATTCCAGCACTATTAGTTACGATTCTTTGTCTTACATTTATTATCTCAGTTTTATTGACGGATTCTAGGATTATGCGATTTGATGAGCTGTGATTGTTATATTGGATAAATAGATGATTCTCTAAATCTTTTATTGTTTTAGGTATGCCATAATTTTTTAAATATTGTTCACTTGCGCATAATAAACTAGGCATCGGCATAAGTTTTTTAGTAATTAAATTTGAGTCATCTAGAGCACCAATTCTTATAACTAAATCGAAATCTTCATCAATAATGTTTATATAACTATCTGATAAGTTGATATTTAGTTTATATTTTGGATAATCAATAGCAAATTTAGAAAATATATTGCAAAGATATTTAATACCAAATGAATTTGGTGCAGAAATCTTTAATTCGCTATCTATTAGGATATCTTCGGCAAAAATTTTTTCTTTTGTGGCTTCTAATTCGTTTAGTATTAAACTAGCTTTTTCATAAAGTAGTTTTCCATATTCTGTCAAGTGTACAGTCCTAGTATTACGATTAAATAGTGATTTTCTATATTTTGTTTCTAAGATTTGTATTTGTTTTGATACTACTGGTGGAGATATGCCTATAGCTTTTGCAGCCTTACTAAAGCTTTTTAAATGTGCTGCTTTTATAAATATCTTTAATCTTTCAAGATGTCCCATTATTTCTATATTGAAAATTATATTTTTCTATATTTGTTAATTATCTCATAAAAAAATTCGATATCATTAGCTTATTAAAATGACTTCTAGGAGAAAGTTATGATAAAAACTATAAGATATACTGATTTAGGTATAAGTTCATTTTATTGGTTAGATACTAAGCATCATTTTAGCTTTGATGGCTATTATGATCCAGAGAGAATGGGGTTTGGACATTTAAGAGTAATAAACTATGATATCGTCATGCCTCATTATGGATTTGATACTCATCCACATAGAAATATGGAAATAATAACGTATGTTACTAAGGGAACTATCACCCATAGAGACTCGTACGGTAACTATGGCAAAATTACACCTGGAAATATTCAAGTAATGTCGGCAGGTAAGGGCATATTTCATTCTGAATATAATCTGGAAAATGAAGTACTTTTATTTTATCAAATATGGATTGAACCAAGACAAAAGAATACCCAACCAAGATATCAAAATCTCGAGATAGATTATAAGCTTAATAATTTAATCCATATAAGTTCTGGTTCGGGGGATGTTGATGACAGAAAGGTGCTTTATATAGATCAAGATGCGGATGTCTATACTGGCAAATTTAGCAAAAACTCAAGTTGTAAATACAATATTCTCAGACAACTTTATATGATAGTAGTGTCTGGTGAAATAAAAATAGGTTTAAACACAGCTAAAACTGGAGATGCAATGGAGGTGATTGATGAAAGCGAGATAATTATTGAGTTTATAGAGGATTCTGAAGTTATAGTTAATCCGAAAGATATTTGTAGAAAAAGATATTTGTAGAAATGTTATAATGTCTAATAAAAATGCCATCATATAGCCAATATTTTAGAGACATCGTAATTAATAAATATGAAGAAGGTATGACGGAGTTCGAGCTGAGTAAGTTTTTTAACATAGATAAGCGTACAGTTGTTTCATGGATAGAGTTTTATAAAAGAACCGGAGATTATAGTTCAAAGCAAGGAGTTGGTTGTGGCAGAGTCGCTAGCTTTACCGATAAAACATTGATTGAACAGTATTTGATAGATCATCCAGATGCAAGTGCATTAGATATAAAAGAAGCATTAGCCCCTAATATTCCAAGAAGTACATTTTATGATTGTCTTAATAGACTTGGTTTTAGTTTTAAAAAAAGACTCCAAAATATAAGCAAAGAAAAGAACATGAAAGGTTGGAGTATATAGAAAAACTAAAAGAAATAGCTCAAAACTTGTTATTTTATATAGATGAGATGGGGTGTGACAATAAGCTTTCTATCCTAAGAGGATGGTCACTAATTGGTGAGCCTAGTTATGGTGAGGTTTTAGCATATCAAACACAAAGAAGAAGTATTGTTGCTGGATATAATTATGCAGATAAAAAGATTATAGCTCCATTAGAGTACAGTGGATATATCAATACTGAAATTTTTAATCAATGGTTTGAGGAACACTTATGCCCATCATTAAAACCTAAAACTACTATAGTAATGGATAATGCTAGTTTCCATAAATCCTCTAAGCTGATTGAAATAGCCAATAAATTTGATGTACAAATATTATATCTACCTCCGTATTCTCCAGATTTAAATCCTATTGAAAAGGTTTGGGCTAACTTTAAAAAAATATTTAGAAAAGTGAATAATAGTTTTGAAAAATTTTGTGATGCTATCTCTTATGTGTTTAACAAAATACTCTCGGATTAACTATACGTGTTACTTTAGCTGAGAACGATCAAATTGTTGATAATAAGTTTTTTGAAAGTAAATGGGGTAATGTAGGTTGTATCAAAAACATTGATCATACTCTTACTAAAGAAATTGTTGAAGAGATTATCCGCAAAGATATCGATAATCTAAGAAAAGAGGTATTTGGAGAACTAGCTTTACCCTCGTGAGAAGGTTGAGTGATGAAATAGCCAATATATCAGTAATCCCCATATACCAAATACTAAACCAACTAGAATCCAAATATTTTTTGGTAGTAGAATAGTTGTAAGCCTTCTATCTAAAACCTTAGGTATATCTTTTGCTATTCCTAAACCACAGAAAATATGAATCAAAAGATTAAAAGCTGCGATTATAGGTAGTGAGTTGTTTATCAATGTTGCTGAAATAGTATTGATATCCATATGACTAGAACCTTTAAAATACAATTTTTGCGTGTGCTTTTGAGCTATATGTACTCATATAGTGCTCAGCAATTATTTCTATTGTTTCGTCAATGCTGTCAACAAGAGTTAGTAGGTTTACTTCTTCTTCGCTTATTACACCTTTGCCTACTAATGTTGTTTTGATCCATTCCATCAAGCCACCCCAAAAGTCTTTACCATATAATATAATTGGCATTTTGACTTTTTTACCAGTTTGAATAAGAGTGGTAATATCAAAGAGCTCATCTAATGTACCAAAACCGCCTGGCATGACGATATAAGACATCGAGTGCTTAATAAACATTGCTTTGCGTGTAAAGAAATATCTATAAATTAAGAAGATATCTTGATATTGATTTGGGCGTTGCTCATGTGGTAGGGTGATATTTAGACCTATACTAGAGCATGAGCCTTGTTGGGCACCCTTATTGCCAGCTTCCATAATACCTGGACCACCACCTGTGATTACAGCAAAACCATGATCTGACAATGATTTAGCCAGTTCTACAGTATCTTTATAGTATCTGTCATCTTTTGAAATTCTCGCAGAGCCAAATATGCTAATAGCAGGAGCAATCTTGCCTAGCCTTTCATAGCCCTCAACAAGCTCTAATGATATTTTCATAATATCCCAACTTGCTTTAGCTTTATCAAAGCCCATATCGCTAGATGGTGCTGATACTATCTTTCTTTCTTTCCATAGCATACGAAATCACCTAAAATTAAACTAGTGTTTTATTTTTTGATTAACTATAATTATATATTAGTTTAGGTTGCTAATACTAGAGAGTGTTGATTTAAATAATCTAAGTAATAAGAAGATAAGGATCAACCAGAATTAGTTATGTAGTTTTAAGCTAAAAAAGCTAATAAAAGCTATCAAAAATTATGGTTAGCTTTGTAATTTAAAAATAAAAGAGCGTTGTATAACTATTTATGAAATTATTAGTAACTAAGATTTTAACAATAAATCCACAAAGGAGATGTAAATATGGGTTTTCTAGCAGGAAAAAAAATATTAATCACTGGACTTTTAAGTAATAAGTCAATTGCATATGGTATTGCTAAAGCTATGCATAGAGAGGGAGCCGAGCTTGCTTTTACTTATGTTGGACAGTTCAAAGATAGAGTGGAAAAATTATGTGCAGAATTTAATCCAGCTGCAGTTTTGCCTTGCGATGTGATTTCTGATCAAGAGATTAAGGATTTATTTGTAGAGCTAGGTAAAGTTTGGGATGGTCTAGATGCCATAGTTCATTCTATAGCTTTTGCACCGCGTGATCAGTTAGAAGGTAACTTTATTGACTGTGTAACTCGCGAGGGTTTTAGTATCGCTCATGATATTAGTGCCTATTCTTTTGCAGCATTAGCTAAAGAAGGTCGTAGTATGATGAAAAATCGTAATGCTTCTATGGTAGCACTTACTTATATTGGAGCAGAAAAAGCTATGCCAAGTTACAATACTATGGGTGTTGCTAAAGCATCTCTAGAAGCTACAGTTAGATATACAGCGTTAGCTTTAGGTGAGGATGGTATCAAGGTAAATGCTGTATCAGCTGGTCCTATCAAAACTCTGGCAGCTTCTGGTATATCAAACTTCAAGAAGATGCTTGATTATAATGCTATGGTTTCTCCACTTAAGAAAAATGTTGATATTATGGAAGTTGGTAATACTGTAGCGTTTTTATGTTCAGATATGGCAACTGGTATCACTGGAGAAGTTGTCCATGTTGATGCTGGATATCATTGTGTGTCTATGGGTAATGTTCTTTAATTTTCTAAATTAATCTGTTTCCAATCAATTAGATTTATTTGTATCTATATAATAAAAACTGATATATTTTATAAAAAATATTAGTTTTTGTTATCTATTTTAATGGTTAATAATAACCTTACAAAATTAAATTTATAAGGTTATTTATGAAAAAAAGAGCTTTTAACTTTGTATTTGCTTCAATGTGTGCTTTTGGAGTATCTCAAGGTGTTGTACAAACAAATCCGCAATGCTTAGATAAATCTTTCACTTTACAGCTTCTTGGTTCTGGTGGACCAATTACAGATGATGCTAGAGCATCTGCAGGTGAGTTGATATGGATCAATGGCAAATCTAAAATTTTGATTGATGCTGGTGGTGGGACATATCTTAGATTTGGTCAATCAGGAGCTAGATTAGAAGATTTAGACTCAATCAATATGACTCATTTCCATGCGGATCATTCAGCAGATATTCCAGCGATATTAAAAGGAGCATATTTCTCCAAAAGAACAGAGAATCTTCCGTTCTCAGGTCCTACACATTCAGGTCTTTTCCCAAGCGCGACGGATTTTCTTCAAAGAGTATTTGGAAAAGATCATGGTGCTTTTGCATATTTGCATGGAATACTTACGGGTACAGATGGTTTCCCTTTTAAGCTTGATCCTGTAATAAATATTGATTATACAAAATTAGAGCCAACTAAGGTTTTTTCAAATGATGAGTTTACTGTTTGGGCTTTAGGTATCCCTAAAGGCGATGTTCCAACTTTGGCATATAAGATTGTGTCTAAGAAAGGCACTATCGTTGTAACTGGTGCTGGTGGTAGTAATGAACATGATAAATTTAGAGATGCGTTTATTAAATTTGCAAAAAACGCAGATATTCTAATGATGCCTATGCCAATTGACGAAAGTGCTGATGCGGCAGGTAGTTTCTTACATGCTAAACCATCGGTCATTGGACAAGTTGCTGCAGCAGTTAATCCTAAAGCATTAGTTTTAAGTCATTTCTTAGGCAAAGGTTTGGTACTTAAAGATGAATCAACAAAAATAGTTAAAAAGTATTATAAAGGACCTGTTTATGAAGGTCGAGATTTAGCATGTTTCCCAGTTAATGGAGTTAGATAGGAGAATTTAATATGAAAAAAATACCTTTAACAATTGCTTTAACAGCTTCTATGTCGTTTGGTATTGCTTTAGCAGCAGAATCTAAAGCTCCAGTTACACAGGTTCAGGATTCATCTGAGAGTAGTCCAATAGCTCAAGGTGAAGGCAAATGTGCAAGTGGTAAATGTGGCTCACTTAAAAAATTTGGTGTGGTTGATGTTGATGCTGATGAGCAAGATGGAAAACTTGTCAGAGCAAGAGATGGTAATTGTGGTACTAAAGTCTGTAAAGCTTATGGTAAGCAAGATAAAAAAGAAATAGCACAGTTAGGTAAATGTTCTAATGGAGTTTGTGGACAATGATCGGTAAATGTCAAGGTATAGGCTTAAGGTCTGGACATCAGTCAATATTATCAACACAAAAAGTTGATGGAATTGATTTTCTTGAGCTTTCTCCAGAAAATTGGATGGGTTTAGGAGGGTTTAAGCAAGTCTACCTTGACAAAGTTGCTAGTATTTATCCTCTCATAGCTCATGGTTTGAGCCTGTCAATAGGTGGATTTCAGCCACTTAATAAGAAATTTCTGAATGAAATTAGAGCATTCTTAGATGATTATAATATTGAGATATATAGTGATCATTTATGCTTTTCTGATGATGATAAAGGCTACCTATATGATCTTTTACCAGTCCCTAGAGAGAAAGAAAATATTTCTTATATTTGCAATCGCATAGAGCAGGTTCAAGAGATTATAAAAAGACCACTTTCATTAGAGAATATCTCATATTATTACCAATACGATAATGATATGAATGAGTTAGATTTTATTAATGCGATTTTGCAGAGAAGTGGTGCGAAAATGCTTCTTGATATAAATAATGTTTATGTCAATGGACATAATCATAACTATAATGCTTATGAATTTATAAAAGGTATAAATAAAGGTAGCGTCAGTTATTACCATATTGCAGGACACTATAAAAAAGATGATTTCATTTTAGATACTCATGGTAAAGATGTAATACAAGAAGTAAAGGAGCTGGCTAAGTTTGCTGTAGAGCAACATGGTTGGCACCCAATGTTACTTGAACGGGATCATTTTGTACCAAAGCTTGATGATCTGGTGAATGAGTTGAATAGCATAACAAATGTTATAGAGGGAAAAATATGAATATATCAGAATCTATAAAAACTAAAATGCAAAACTTTACTCATGCTATTCGTTATGATGATTCAAGTGATGATAGAGTACAGATGTATCGTGAATTTATCGTTGGGAATGTCTTAAGCGTCTTAGAAAATACTTTTCCTTATTTTAATAAATATGCTTCTCAAGAGTTAAAAGATAAGATTTTAAAAGTTTTTTTTGAGGACAATATATCATCTGAGCCAGCATTTCATCAAATAGCTACAGAGATACTAAAATCTTCAAAGTCTGTAGAAATGAATGAAAAATTATCTAAGTTAATAGAGTTTGAGTGGCTACTTTTCTCTATAGAAATAGATGAATCTAAAGTTTTTGAGAATATAAAAATCACTAAAAATCTAAGTTTTAAAGATATCCGAAATATAAAAGAAAATCCGACACTAACTTTTATACTACTTCCTTTTGATATAAATGATTTGGATGAAGAAATAAGCACAGATCAAAATATTATGTATGCACTTTATCGCAATATAAAGCATAGAATTTCATATCAAAGAATATCTGCTCTTGAATACGCTGTGTTAAGTTCAGTATTAGAAAAGGGAATAGATATTTTTGAATCAGAAGATTTTAAACAAATAAAAAATGAGCAACAAGAGTACTTAATTAATCGTTTAGTCTCTTGGCACAATCAAAATATGATTACTTTATCAATATAAGGAGCAATTTATGATAAATAGAATATATGATATATATTACAAGATTATCCAAAAGTTTCAGTCTATCGATTTTTTACTTTTGTTAGGTATAAGACTCTATTTAGTGCCGACTATGTTTGTAGGTGCTAGATCAAAAATAGAAGGTTTTAGTACAACCGTAGCATGGTTCGGTGCTCCAGCTTCACAGGGAGGACTAGGTATGCCAATGCCAGAAGTAATGGCATTTTTAGCAACTTCCGCAGAAGTTATTGGCTGTATTGGTATAGCATTAGGTTTATTTACTAGACTTGTTTCTATTCCAATGATGTTTGTAATGGGTGTTGCTGGTGCCGCGGTTCACTGGGCTCATCGATGGCCTGCGATCGCAGACAAAACTGCAGAATCTACACAGAGACTAAATGATCTATTTGTATGGTTATCACAAAACTTCCCAGATAGATATAACTATGTTACTGCGTTAGGTGATCCTGTAATGCTTAATGGTGGTATGGAATTTTCTGTTACATATTTCATTATGTTATTTACATTATTCTTATACGGTGGTGGAAGATATGTAAGTGTTGACCATTGGTTGAAAAAGATTTTTATAAAACAGTTATAGAAGTTATCTAAGTTCAAGTTTGATAAGATCATGCATTGTTACTATACCTAGTATATTATGGCCATTGTCGACTACTGCTAGACTTGTGATTTCATATTTTTCCATTTTTTCAAGAGCTGTTATTGCCATTTCTTCTTTTGAGATACTTTTAGGGTTTTTTGTCATTACTTCTGAGATAGCTCGCTGAGAATTGAAACTCTCTGCTTCAAACATTCTTCTTAGGTCACCATCAGTAAAAATACCTAAAAGCGTATTATTTTCAGCGACTAAGGTATTTCCAACACCTTTATCGCTGATTTCTAATATTGCTTTACGGATATTATCGGTTGGTTTAACTATTGGTATCTCATTACCTTTACGCATTATATTTTCAACTTTAAAAATTAGTTTTCTACCTAGGGCACCATTAGGGTGTGAAAAAGCAAAATCTTTTTCAGAGAAGTTTTTTGCCTTAAGTAATGCAATTGCCAAAGCGTCTCCTAAAACTAAAGTTGCTGTAGTGCTTGATGTCGGGGCAAGATTTAGCGGGCATGCTTCTTTGTCAACATGTAGATTAAGAGTGACATTACTATTTCTAGCAAGTATTGATTTTGGATTACTAGTAATAGCAATTATTGGAATATCAAGGTGTTTTATCATTGGCAGTAATCCCATGATCTCAGATGATGTCCCAGAGTTTGAAATAGCTATTAATACATCATTTTTAGTAATCATGCCAAAATCACCGTGTCCAGCCTCACCTGGGTGTACAAAAAAAGCAGGCGTCCCAGTACTAGCGAATGTTGCAGCCATTTTTTTACCGATATGACCAGATTTTCCCATACCGGTTATTATTACTCGACTTTTATCACGATTATTTTCTAGAATAATCTCACATGCTTTTTCGAAATTCTCATCTATAGAATTTTTTAATTTTTCTAACGTTTCTATCTCTAAGCGAAATGTTTCAATAGCATTGTTAATATGGCTGGTCATGCTAATCTCCAAAAACTAATAAGTAATAAATCTTTTAAACTAAGGTTTATAGACACAAATTTATATTTTATATAACCAAATTTTACTTTCAATATGATAGAATTTTCAAGTATATTAAGATATTTAAATTAGCTATATGAAACATATTCAAATTAATCCTTCTATACTCTCTGCAGATCTTGCCAGATTAGGGGATGATGTCAAGGCAGTTTTAGCGGCAGGGGCTGATAATATTCATTTTGATGTTATGGATAATCACTATGTGCCTAATCTAACATTTGGACCGATGGTGCTCAAGGCTTTGAGAGATTATGGTATAACTGCTGGCATGGATGTTCACCTTATGGTTAAACCTGTAGATGCTTTAATTGAGAGTTTTGCCAAAGCTGGAGCAACTAGTATTGTTTTTCATCCAGAGGCGAGTGAGCATATTGATAGAAGCTTACAACTAATCAAATCTTTTGGCATTCAAGCTGGGCTTGCTTTAAATCCTGCTACAGGTATAGATTGTTTGAAGTATGTTGAGAGTAATATTGATAGGGTGCTGATAATGTCAGTAAACCCTGGTTTTGGGGGACAAAAATTTATTCCAGCTATGCTTGATAAGGCTAAAGAAATTTCTAAATGGATTAGCTCAACTGATAGAGATATTTTGCTAGAGATAGATGGTGGCGTAAATCCGTATAATATTGCTGAAATAGCTGTATGTGGAGTAAATGCCTTTGTTGCTGGTTCAGCTATTTTTAATTCTGATAGCTATAAGCAAACTATTGATAAGATGAGAGATGAGCTCAATAAAGTCTAATTTAGTGATCATTCTCAAAACAATAGAGCTAGTAATATCTGTAATACTTGTATTACTAAGTTACTCTATACCTTTGCATCTACTAAATTATGATACTAGTAATTTTAGTAGTTTTGATTTTATGGCTACTTTTATAGTACTAACATCTTTAACAACTTTTCTTATCGCTGAATATACTAATGGTGAAAAAGTATCTAAATCAAAAAATGTTCTAAAAGTTTTATTATGTGGACTAGCTATTGCAATTATCATAACATCGCTAGCATTCTTTCTAAGAGGCTTTTCATTTCCACGTAGCTTGATTATTTTGGGTTTTTTGCTGCAGCTTGTAATGCTATCTGTATCTCGTAATATTTTTAGGTGGCTTATAAGAAATACTAGCTATAGCAGAATCCTAATTGTTGGTTTAGATCAGGAAAGAGAGTGGCTTTTTGCTAAAGCTGAGGCTGCTAAGTTACCTAGGGAAATAATTGCTGGATACTTGAGTATAAATATCGATGGTTTTAGTCTAGCTGATGTGGCATATAGTTATAAAAAGGCATTTATCTCAGATAAAGCGCTGAAGCTATTAGCTGATAATGATTTATCAACTTTAAGTAAATATAATCTTGAAGTGGTTCTTATCCCAAGAAAGTATGAAATATCAATTTGGGGGGCGGCGCTAGTGCCTCTTGGTGATAGCTTAGCTATGAGTGTTAAAAATTTTGGTATATCATATGAAGCAAAAATTATCAAAAGAATTTTTGATGTGCTGTTTAGTTTAATTATCATTGTTCTAACAGCTCCAATTATGCTAATAGTTGCTTTGGCGATTTACCTTGAAGATAGAGAATCACCATTTTTTATCCAAGAGCGTGTTACAAGAAATGCAAAAAGATTTAATCTAATCAAGTTTCGCAGTATGAAAGTAAATGCTGAAGTACAAACAGGCGCGGTTTGGGCTGTTGATGGTGATACTAGAATTACAAAAGTTGGTAAAATAATTCGCCCAATATGGTTAGATGAGTTGCCGCAGTTTTTTAATGTTTTAAAAGGTGATATGTCAATAGTAGGGCCGCGGCCAGAGCGACCAGAGCTGATAGACAAATTTAGTCAACAAATTCCTGAGTTTTCTTATAGGACAAAAGTTAAGGCGGGTATTACTGGTTATGCGCAAGTTTTGACAAGTTATGCAACTCTACCAGAAAATAAGTTAAAACTTGATCTTGTCTATATCAGAAGATGGAGTTTTGTTTTTGATTTGCTTATCATTATAGAAACTGTGAGAGTTATTGCTATGAAAATTTTGCGACTATTTATAAAAACTAAAGAGCAATCTCAAGCAAGTTTTGTAGAGAAAAAACACAAAAACTATACAGAGTATATTTATGAATAAAAAAATCTTAGTAACAGGTGGTGTAGGCTATATAGGTAGTCATACAGTGGTAGAACTTCTTGATAGAGATTATCAAGTTGTGGTGGTAGATAATCTTTCAAATAGCAAAGTATCTGTAATAGACAGGGTTAAAAAAATCACAAATAAAGATTTTGATTTTTATCAGCTAGACCTTTTAGGTAAAGCTAAGCTAACAAAAGTTTTTCAAGAGCATGATATTTATGCTGTAATTCATTTTGCTGGCTTTAAAGCTGTAGGTGAGAGTGTTGAAAAACCGTTAGAGTATTATCATAACAATATCCAAGGTACACTAAACTTACTTGAGCTAATGCAAGAGTATAAAGTTTATAATTTTGTCTTTAGTTCATCAGCGACTGTATATGGGATGAATAATAAACCACCCTTTACAGAAGATATGCCTCTAAGTACAACTAACCCATACGGTGCAACTAAGCTAATGTTAGAAGACATTTTGCGAGATTTGCAAAATGCTAATAATAATTTTAATATTACATGTCTTAGATATTTTAATCCAGTCGGAGCCCATAGTAGTGGGATGATAGGAGAGGATCCACAGGGTATACCTAATAACCTCATGCCTTATGTCGCGCAAGTAGGTGCTGGTAAACTAGCTAAACTTAGTATCTTTGGTGGTGACTATGAGACTATAGATGGTACGGGAGTGAGAGACTATATACATGTTGTAGATTTAGCAATAGGTCATATATTAGCGTTAGAAAAATTATCACAAGATAAGCCTAGCTGGAGAGCTTATAATCTTGGTTCTGGAAATGGCTATTCTGTATTAGAGATTGTCAAAGCTTATCAAAAAGCCCTAGGTAAAGAGATTCCATATCAGATAGTAGCTAGGAGAGCCGGTGATATTGCAGCGAGTTTTGCTGATGTTGCCAAGGCTAAAAGAGAGTTGGGTTTTGAGACACAAAAGACTATAGATGATATTTGTGATGATATGCTTAAATGGCAAAAGTACGCAAAAGAGAATAATATCTAGAAAATGAAAATCTTACATGTGTTTAAGTCATTTTATCCATATACTTATGGTGGTATAGAGAAGTTTATACATGAGCTATCGATTGCTACGGCTAAAAAGTATAACGTTGAGATACATATACTCGCGATGGGTAAAGAAAATCAAACTATAGATAAAGATTTTTACACATTACATTTTGCTAAAACAAATTTAAATATTGCATCAACTACTTTCTCATTTTCAGCGATTAAAAAATTCAAAGAATTAGCTAAGCAAGTCGATATTATTCATTATCACTTTCCATATCCATATGCTGATTTATTACAGACTATTTGTAGATTAAAAAAGCCGTACATAGTTACTTATCATTCAGATATTATCAAGCAAAAAAGATTGATGATGTTATATAAACCTTTGATGAAAAGATTTCTTAATGGTGCAAAGTATATATTGCCAACATCACCAAACTATCTTGAGACTAGTGAGACTCTTAGAGAAATAAAAGTACCTAAAAAAGTTATTCCAATGAGTTTAAATAAATCAGATTATAATATTGATGAGGAAAACTATAAGTATTGGCAGCAAAAACTAAACTTTAGAGATACCCGCCTTCGCGAATATGACAACTCTATCGTAATTACTAATTCCGATCCGGAATCTCCTCTTTATAATCAAAATTATTCACATTGGAAAAATAATATTGGTTTTGAAAAATTCTTTATTTATATAGGCGCTCTGAGATATTACAAGGGCTTAGATGTCTTGATCGATGCAATGCAAGGGCAAGATTATCCACTTGTTATAGTTAGTGATGGCAATCAAAAGGAGTTGCTTGAGCAAAAAGTTAAGCAAAATAATCTACAAAATGTAAAATTTGTCGGTGCTTTAGATGATAAAGATAAAATATCATTACTAAAATTAAGTTATGCTTTGGTGTTACCTTCGAATATAAGAACGGAAGCTTTTGGGTTAGTTTTACTTGAAGCAAGTATGTTTGCTAAACCAATGATAACTTGTGAGATCGGCACAGGTACAACTTTTGTGAATATTAACAAACAAACTGGATTAGTAGCCAAGCCAAATGATAGTCAAGATTTAGCTAAAAAGCTCAAAGAGCTTTGGCAAGATGAACAAAAAGCTCAAGAGTATGGAGCTAATGCTAAAGCTAGATTTGATGATATCTTTAGTCTAGATAAGATGGTTGTCAGTTATAAATCAGTTTATGATGAAGTGATAGATAGTGGTGTTAAATGAAGCAATTTTTTAAGTATTTCATTGGTATTTTAGATACTACTCAGAAAAAAAGGTTTTTTTTATACCTTGTTCTATTATTTTTAGGTTCTACATCTTCTATGCTAGGTGTTGGAGCTGTTATCCCTTTTGTAAATGCACTAATTAACCCAAAGTATTTTGATAATATTGTTATTTTAAGAAGTTTTAGCAATTTTCAAATAATACTTATAAGTATAGTTTTATTGATTTTAGCTTTTTGGATAAAAAATATAATCGGAGTTATTCTGTTTTGGTTTCAAACTAAATTTTTAAACTCTATAGTTCTTGATATTCAGAAAAAACTTTTTAGGCTATATATACTGATGGATTATGAATCTCATTTAACAAGAAGTACACCGACACTTATCCGTAATATAAATTCAGAAACTAATCAGTTGTCTAGTGGAATTATAAATCCATTAGGTATACTAATGACTGATTTATTTTCATGTGTTTTTATTGTAGCTTTACTACTATATATAAATTTCTTATTTAGTTTTTTTACTTTGCTTATTTTGGGAGTTTCTTTATTCATCTTTATGCTAAAAATAAAAGGAATTTTAGATAAATATGGTAAGCAAAGAGCAGAAGCTTGGAAGAGTATGACTCAGACAACTATGAATGGCTTATCAGGTATAAAAGAAATAAAACTCTATAATAAAGAAAAAGTATTTATGAGTGAGTTTGATGAAAAGGCGGCGATGCTTAATAGGTCAATGCAATTTAATCAAATATTTCAAATTTTACCAAGATTTTTTATAGAGGCTATAGCTATTACGTTTGTTTTGGTTACTTTGTTAGTTCTAATAGTCTTTAGTGAATCGATAAACTCAATTTTTATATTATTATCAGTTTTTGGGGTTGCTGCAACTCAGCTTTTACCAGCACTTAATAGAATTATGCAAGCGATTACAAATATTAAATATTCTATTCCGGCATTAAAAGTAATATATGAAGAGCTAAGTAAGTACCAAAACTATTCAGATAGTATAGAAAATAGTCACCAGCTAGATATAAGTTTTGAAAAAAATATCCGCTTAGAGAATATTAGTTATAGTTATCCAGATGGTACTCAAGCTCTAAAAAATATTTCTTTAACTATAGAAAAGGGTAAAAAAACAGCTTTTATAGGTCCTTCAGGTTCTGGTAAAAGTACCTTAGTTGATTTGTTAATGGGCTTCTATACGGCACAGAGTGGTAGTATTTATATAGATGATAAGCAAATTAATAATACTTGGATAGTACAAAGACTATTTGCATATATTCCGCAACAAATTATACTTTATGATACATCTATCAAGCAAAATATTGCTTTTGGTGAGCCAAAGACACTCATTGATGAGGCTAAGGTTTGGAAATGTCTTAAAATGGCGCAACTTGATGATTTCGTTAGTAAGTTAAACAAAGGGTTAGATACTTTTGTTGGAGAGAATGGTGTTAGACTATCGGGTGGTCAACGCCAAAGGCTTGGTATAGCTAGAGCATTGTATCAAAATCCACAAATATTAGTTATGGATGAAGCAACATCGGCTCTAGATAATGAAATTGAAAAAGAAGTCACAAATGTGATAAAAGAATTAAAAGATATAACCATAATAACAATAGCACATAGACTTTCTACTATAGAAGGATATGATATGGTTTATAGTTTAAATAATTAGGAGATTAAAATCTGTGGTGAAGTCGATAAAGGATGATTGCTATGACTTTGATAATAATATAGTGTTTGTTTTTGATTTAGATGGAACTCTTACAAAAAATGAAACGTTACCAGTTATTGCCAGATATTTTGGTATTGAAGATGAAATAAGTAAGCTAACAGCAGAAACAGTAAAAGGTAATATACCTTTTATAGAAAGTTTTATTAAGAGAGTTAATATATTAAAAGACTTTTCTATTAGTGAAATAAATAATTTACTAAGAGGAGTTGACCTGTTTAGTAAAATTGTTGATTTCATAAAATTGTATAAAAGTAACTGTTATATTGCTACAGGTAATTTTGATGGTTGGGTTTCCGGCCTTATTGAAAAAATAGGTTGTAAATACTTTGCATCAGAAGGTTTTGTAAAGGATGATCAACTTTTAAGTTTAAAGTTGATTTTAAATAAGAAAAAAGTAGTGGAAATGCTACAAGCATCAGGAAAAAAAGTTGTGTTTATAGGCGATGGTAATAATGATGCAGAGGCTATGAGAGTTGCAGATATATCTATAGCTTGTGGGCTAGTTCACTATCCATCTAAGAGTATAATGAATTTTGCGGACTATGCTATTTTTGAGGAAGAAGCATTATGTAGACTTTTAAAACAGATACACATTCTAAAATCGTTAGGTAAGTCAATTATTTTAAGTTGCGCAGGTATTGGATCAAGATTAGGGCTTGGTAAAACAAAGGCATTAATCGAAATTAACTCTAAATCACTAATCGATTACCAGCTTAGTAATTTTAAAAATATCGAAGATATTCGAATAGTTATAGGTTACCAAGCTAATGAAGTTATCAGTGCAGCTTTATCTATACGTAAAGATATTATTTTTGTATTTAATCATGATTATTTTCATACTAAGACAGGTGCTAGTTTTTATTTAGGTGCTAGACATGCAAATGAATATCTCATAGCATGGGATGGCGACTTGTTAGTACATCCTGAAGATATAGGCAAATGTTTAAACTATGATGGAGAGTATATTGGGTGTTCTGATATTGTAAGTGATGAACCTGTTTATGTTATCGTAAATGAAAATAATGAATGCATTGCCTTTTCGAGAGATAATGGCGACTTTGAATGGGTTGGTCCAGCGTGCTTTAAGAAAGAAAAATTAAGATTTGTAACTAATAACGTTTATAATTTATTCGAAAGCGAGCTTCCTATACCTATTTTAAGAGTTCGTGCTAGAGATATTGATACATATGATGATTACATACGTGCTAAGAACTTTGTGGGAGAATGGTCTAATGAATAAAAAAATAGAAGCATATTATGATATCTTATCAAGGAAAATCAAATCTCCATATGAAACAAGAAATAAATCTAAAGATTTTTCTCAATATGATATTTTTTTAGTAAAAAAGCTAGCAGATAGGTCAAAAAATTTATTAGATCTTGGATCTGGGACAGGATTGTTGATTAATAGTATTCATAACTGCTTCAAAAAAATAGTTGCTGTTGAGAAGTATAAAGAGTTTTCAGATTTTATAATTAGAAAACCAAATATAGATATTATTAACGAAGATATTACCAATTTTAAAACACATGAAAAATTTGATATTATTACTACTTTTGGAGTTATGAATTTTTTTAATGCGCAAGAAGCCAAATATGTTTATAAAAAAGTTTTATCTATGATGCATACTAATGGAGTACTAATTATAAAAAACCAATTTGGTCTAAACGATAATGTGGTTATAGATGGATATTCTGAAGAACTTAAATCAAACTATTATTCAGAATATAGATATATTGATGGAGAAATAAATTTACTACAGAAAATTGGTTTTAATAGTATTGAAAAAATTGATATTTATCCAAAAGAGTATAATCGATGGTCAAATACTCATTTTTATGCTTTAGTATGTAAGAGGTGAAATTTGTCTTTAATTCGTAAAATAAAATTATCTCTTCGTAATATTATTCATACAATATTAGAAAATAAAAGAAATAAGTTTTTGAAACGTAACGGCTTAGAAGTTTTAAAGTACACCACCAATCTTTTGCGTGATGAAAATATAAAGCATTGGATCGATGGAGGAACTCTTTTGGGTATAATTAGAGATAAGGATTTCATTGTTAGAGATACAGATATTGATATTGGTATTTTAATTGATAGACCAGACTTTTTGTATGAGGTATTAGAAAAAAATAATTATCATATTGTTTATTATTATGTCGATCAAAATAATAAGAAATTTTTAATTAGAGCAGAAATATATAATGTAGGTATTGATTTTGAAATATTTTTTGAAACAAAAGAATTTTATTATTATGATTCACCAAGACAGCTTACAAAGTTAGCTAGTCGTAAAAAAGATAATCAGTACTCAAGATTAAGGTTTAAGTTTGATAAAAGTTGTATAAATAATCTATCGTATTATCAGTTTAATGATATTAACCTACCTATACCATCTGATTTAGAGAAATATTTTAGTGTTTATTATAAATCATGGAATATACCAGTAAATAAGAAGAAGTATTTAAAAGGATATTTTCACGTAGATATTAGTAATTATAAACATCATAATAATACTGTTATATATATCAAAGATGATTTTTGTTATTTTATCAAAGTTGCACCTAGTTTAATTAACTTGAAAATTTTAGAATTGCTTAGGTATTTTATAAATAGGAAATAAAATCTTTAATGAAATATTGTGAGCTTATAACTTTAGTTATTCCTATATATAATATAGAAAACTATTTAGGTAGATGTTTAGATTCAGTTATTAATCAGACATATAAAGATCTAGAGATTATATTGGTAAATGATGCCTCTACTGATAACTCTCTGGAAATATGTGAGAGTTATGCAAAAGAAGATAGCCGTATAAAAATAATTAATAAAAATAATGGTGGATTATCTAGTGCAAGAAATGTGGGTTTAGATGCTTGCAAAGGTGATTATGTAACATTCATAGATAGTGATGATTGGGTAAGTTTAGATTATATTGAGATTTTATATAAAAATATTATTGATAATAATGCAGATATTTCTATTATTAACGCAATTAAAGTAAAATCGCAAAATAATGATTTTACTTTAAAAGAGCAAAAAAACTTATTACATACTTATTTTAGTTCTATAGAATTTGCTTTGGATAATACTCTACCAGTAATGGCTTGTGCAAAGCTTTATAAAACAAAATTATTTGAAAATCTTAGGTTTACTAATAGTATTGTTTTCGAAGATGAAGATATTATGTATAGATTACTCTATCATGCTAATAAAATCGTATGTACTGATTATATTGGGTATTTTTATTTTCAAAGACCGACAAGCATAACTTCTAGTAAGAAAAAAAGGCAGAACATTATAAAATCATCAGATAGTCTAATTTTTGTTTTAACTAAAAAGGAACAGTTTTTAAAGGGTAAAACTACTATTCCCTACAGATTTTATATTGATTCAGCAGGGTTATTAAGTAGATATTATGCAAAGAGTTTTTTATATCCTTTTGATAAAGAAATGATAAAACAAAGAAAGAAAATAAAACTGTTTATAAATAAACTTTTACAAAATACTAAAAGCATCGAAACTTTTCGCTATAAAATAAAAAGGAATTTTATAAAATATTTTGTGTTTTTCTTCTTATTTAAAGATTAATACTCTTAAGGTAAATATGTACAATCTTAATTATAAGCAGCTAATATCTATAATCATACCAATATACAATACTCAACAATATCTTAGTAGATGTTTAGAATCTGTTATTAATCAAACATATAAAAATTTAGAAATTATACTTATAAATGATGGGTCAACTGATAATAGTCTATCAATTTGTCAAAAATATAAATCTAAAGATAGTCGGATCGTTTTGCTAAATCAGCAAAACTCTGGGCAGGCATTAGCTAGAAATAATGCTTTAGATATAGCAAAAGGTGATTATATAGCATTTATAGATAGTGATGATTGGGTTAGTTTAGACTATATTCAAGCATTATATAATCATGTTTTTAGCTATTCAGCAGATATCGCTATATCAGCAACGGTTGGCTGTAATAAGCAAATAAAAGCTGCTGAAATTATTCCTAGTAATATAAACATCTTTGATAACAATGACGCTATAATTAAGGCTTTTCTATCAAAACAGTTATCATCAATGGCATGCGGAAGTTTAATTAAGCGTAAACTTCTAGACAAACAACGATTTAGAAATTTTATAGCATATGAAGATTTAGATTTTTTTTACAAAATTTACTCTCAGGCTCAAATCATAGTCAAAGACAATAATGTGCGTTATTTTTATTATCAGCGTGATGATGGTATTATGGGGGCTAATAGACTGAATTTCTCTTTACAGCATTTGCAAGCATTGAAGAGTGTTACAACATATTATGAAAGATTTTTTATTGAAAAATATCCTCAGCATGGTAGTCTAATTTATATGAATATTTTAAGACATCTTGTAGATAATTTTTCAGAAGCAGCGGTGCGAAAAAATGTTTTAGCTAAAGATGTTTTATTACTTTATAAAACTTTATACCTAAATTGTATAAGTAGGGGATTTAAGCTTAGCTTACCATATAAGTTATTTTTCTACTTTCCTAATCTGGTTGCAAAATGTTATTTGAAAGCGAAAAAGATTAAACTCTCACTCAAAGAAAAAAGAATTACTAAAAGTTAATTATGTCAAAATTATTAATAGATACGCGCTGGCAAGGCAAACATGGAATAGGTAGATATGCTTGTGAAATAATTAAATATTTACCACAGAATTTTATTACTACTTCCAAGCATATAAAACCATTTTCCCTAAAAGATTTGTTTTATCTAAGTTTTTTGATTAGAAAAAAAGATGTTCTGGGATATTATACTTTTGCTGCGAATGTTCCATTGCCTATATTTTTAAGAGCAAATAAACCAATAATTATAACTATCCATGATCTTATACCTATTATATCTAAATATGAGAGTAACTTTATAAAGAAACTCTATTTTGAAAAAATACTAAAGCCGCTTATTAAAAGAGAAAATGTCAAAATTATGACAGTTTCAAACTTTTCAAAAAATCAAATATTAGAATGGTCAGGGATTGATAGCAGTAAAGTTATAGTAGCTTATAATGGCATATCAACAGCTTTTGATTATAAGCCAACTACAGTTAAGCAAAAATTTTTCTTATATATAGGTAATAGGCGCCCACATAAAAATATTGAGATAATATTTAAAGCATTTAAAAACTTTAAGTATTACGATGAGTATAACTTAGTATTCTCAGGAGAGATGGATCATCAACTGCTAAACTATGCTCAGAAATATAATGTTTGCCTCTCAAAGATACAAACTATAGGATTAGATGCTAATGATGAGCTTTTAGCTAAATATTATCAATCAGCAACAGCAACGATACTACCTTCTTTTGAAGAGGGGTTTGGTTTACCTTTAGTTGAGTCTATGGCTTGTGGTACTCCTGTGCTAGCTTCTAAAATAGAAGTTTTACAGGAAATAGCAGCACAAGCGGGGTTGTATTTTGATCCTTATTCTGCTGATGAGTTATATAGTAATATTCAAAAACTGATTGATGACAAAGAGTTATATAACCAAAAGGTAGAGCTAAGTTTAGTAAGAGCAAAACAGTTTAACTGGGATCAAACAGCAAATATTGTCCAAGATGAGCTTAAAAAGCTTAATTTATTATAGAAAATTTTAAGGAATGAAATGAAAACCTATATTTTTGATCTTGATAACACACTTTATTCTTACAAAAATGGTTTATTTGATAGCCAAATGGCGAGAATGAGTGAGTATATTAAACTAAAACTAAATATCTCAGATATCGAAAAAGCAAACGCAATACGTGATGAGCTATACTATGAGTTTGGTTCAACTATGCTTGGGATGATGCGTTATCATAATATCGAGCCAAAAGAGTTTCTTGATTATATTGATAATATTGAGATTAGTCATTTTGAGCCTAATCAAAAGTTAAACAAATATATTAATGATTTAAGAAAAAATAATCGTACTTATATTTTTACTAATGCCTCTGATTTTCATGCTAGTAGAGTACTTAAGCAACTTGGTCTAGATAATAGTTTTGATGGAGTTCTAACTATTGAAGATACTGGTTTAGTCTCTAAGCCAAAGACTAAGTACTTTGAGATAGGCAGAGATAAGTTTGATATTGATTTTACTAGTGCAATTTTCTTTGAAGATTCATCACATAATTTAGTTCCAGCTAAGCATTTAGGTATGCAGACAGTATTAGTCCATGCAGATGATCATAAGTCAGAGGCTAATTTTTATGATAATCAAGAGATTGATTATTATGTAGCAGATGTTGAGTCATTTTTTGAGGGTAAGTATTTGGCTAGGAGATAATATATAGCCATGATTCTAGAGATTCCTTCCTACAAGAGAATTACAAAAATGTATAGTCACACCTATTAAGTCGAGTATCTCTCCAGTATTTAAGAGAGCCCCGTGTCAAGCACGAGGATGACTGCTATTTTTTTATGGTACATACTGATTATATCAACAGTCTTTTGTAGCCTATAACTCTGCTGTGATACCCGCGAAGGTGGGTATCTTTAGGATAGTGGTTACAGTTTATAGATTCCTATCTGTGAAGCAATGAAGAAGTGAATAGTTTTAAAATTAAGTTACCAAGAAGTAACTGTAATTTTTTTATCCAAACCACAATTCATTTTTGATTTTATTCTCTCAAGGCTTTTTGATGTTTGTAAACCTGATTTTGCATCTGAGTGTTGGATTACATGGCTTGCATTGATCAAAGCAAATTTTATAGAATCTTCGATACTACAACCTTTGTAAATATTTGCACAGAAAGTTGAGCTAAATGCATCACCGGCACCGAGTGTATTTATGACATTTTTGATACGTAGTGACTCACTATGATATATTCTTTCCTTAGTTGCAGCATAGACTCCATTAGCGCCATCTGTAACTACTATTATTCTTACTCCTAGATCTAGGCAGATTCTAAAGAAATCTTTGAGTCTAAAAGTAGAGTTTAAAAAGTCACTTTTTTCTTCGCAAAGAGGTGTTTCTAATCTATCTTTAGATTCGACAATGTCTTTATCATCAGAAGATAATAACGACAACATCAATTTTTGTGCTTCTTGGAAGTTTAGCACAAGAATATCAATACCAAACATCGAATCTTTGATAAAACTCTCACCAACGCTTAGCTGACTAGAGCCAGGATTAATAGCAACTTTAGTGTTATTATCTGCCGCGAGTTTAACTATCTCGGGTAATCTTGCCGCGGATGATTTGCTCAATGATGTGATATATATAAAATCACTCGCTATAATTGCTTGTGATGGTAGATCATCTTTTAGAATATCTTTGTTAGCACCGCGATAAGCAAAAATTGTTCTATCACCACTTAACGTAGGTACTACATATGAAGTAGCAGTACCATATTTATTAGAGTAACGAATATTAGAAGTATCTATACCATGATTTTCTAGTTCTTGTGTAATTTGTTCACCAGCGATATCTTTACCAATTTTGCCAAAAAAACTGACATCTATACCTTGTTTTTTGAATGAAACGGCAGCATTAGTTGCACCACCACCAGAGAAGGATTTTTGATCAGTCACTTCAATTTTAGCCCCTTCTTCAAGAAGCATAAAAGATTGAATAGTGTCTTTCTTTTGCATATTCATGGTAAACATTTCTTCATACTCAATAATTGTATCAAGAGTTGCACCACCAATTGTTAGAGCTTTGAAATTTTTCATTTCTAAATTAGCTTAAGTTAATTAATAAATATTTACGGGATAGCATATCATCAATTATCAATAGCGTAAATAATATTAAGTACCTATCAATTTATATGCTAAAAATAAACCTTTTTATAGAAATGTTTTTAATTAATTAGTATTATTTTAGCAAAATGCTATTAGTATATTCGATTTAATATTATTAAAGGAGATTTTTAAGATGCCTTCTAAGCCAGTGAAAAAAGACCACCGTGGGTATATAATGCCGATTGGTGGTGGCGAAGATAAGTTCGCAAGCCCTACTGTTCTAGAGAAATTTGTCCAGTTATCAGGTGGTACTGAAGCAAAAATTGCTGTTATTCCAACAGCATCAAAACTTCCAGATACAGGAGATATTTATGTAGATATATTTACAAAAATGGGAGTCAAAGAAGTACATAACCTAAAAATAGAAACACGTCTAGATGCTACTACTAATAAAGAATATCAAGATATACCTTCTCAGTGTACGGGTATCTTTATGACTGGAGGTAACCAGCTTTTACTTTCAACTACTCTTGGTGGCACGCCAGTAGCACAACTTATTCGTAGATTAAATGCAAAGGGTGTAAATGTTGCTGGTACTTCAGCAGGTGCGGCGTTTATATCAGGGTTTATGATCGCGGGTGGTCAAGCAGGACTTATGCCTAGATGTAATATGGTTAATCTAGCCCCTGGCTTAGGTTTGACAAATAAACTTCTAGTAGATCAGCATTTCTCTCAAAGAGATAGGCTAGGCAGGCTTTTAGCAGCACTTTCATATAATCCATACATGGTTGGTGTAGGTATAGATGAAGATACTTCAGCTTTATTGAACTTTGAAAATGTTATAGAAGTTGTTGGTTCAGGTATGGTGACAATTATAGATTTCTCTCATCTTAAGCACTCATCACTACATAACGCGCGTAACAATGCGCCAATTAGCTTGGTTGATATTCGTATGCATATGTTATTAGAAGGTCAAAAATTTGATCTAAATACTTGTCTAGTAGAATTTTAATATTCTATATTCTGTTGTTCTTTTAGACTATTATCATATTCTAAACTCTAGCAATTGCTTAATATAGTTATCTATCTTGACTACTTGATAAAAATATAATCCTAAATATTATTTGTTTATATTTTTGACTTAACCTAATTACTTACTCATATGAGTTTAATAATAATTTAGCTATAATCTATTTGATGTAACTAAGTTTATAAATAGGAGATATTATGCAAAAAATTATAATCCATGGTGGTTGTGGTGCTAGAGAAGACAAAAATACTTCTTTTGGAGATTATCACCAGCATCTTTTACCAATTGTTGAAAAAGCATATAACTACCTAAAAGAAGTAGATGATGCTAATGAGGCAGCAATTTTTGCTGCTAAACTTCTAGAGGATGATGAGATATTTAATGCTGGTACTGGTTCGCGCGTGCAGCAAGATGGACAAATCAGGATGTCTGCATCTATCATCGATAGTCAAAAACAAAAGTTTGCTGGTGTTATAAATATTCAAAATATCAAAAATCCAATAGAAGTTGCAAATAGATTAATGCAACAACATCATAGCATCCTTGCAGGTGATCAAGCTACGACATTCGCTCATGATGTGATGGGTTTACCAATTTATAACCCGATGACAGAAAAAAGATATCAAGAATACCTACAGCTTAAAAAAGGCTATACAGGGACGATAGGTGTAGTAGCTTTAGACTCAAAAGGAAAAATTTGTGCAGTAACCTCAACAGGTGGTGCTGGATTTGAATATCCAGGAAGAGTAGGAGATAGTCCGACAGTTGCGGGTAATTTTGCTAATGAGTGTATGGGAATATCGTGTACAGGGATAGGTGAGCACATAATTAATCAAGCAGTTGCGGCAAAGATTGCTACTCGAGTTAAAGATGGAATGTCTTTATTGGCTGCCGTAGATAAATCTATAGCAGAAAGTGATAGTTTGGGCGATTATGTTGGACTTATAGCTATTGATAAACATGGAAATATTTGCTCTGGATCAACTTCTATAGCGCAAACATTATATGCCTATGCTGATGGTGAACAGATAAAAACATTTTATCAAGAAAAAATGTTATAAAATACTTAATAAAAGTATTGACTTGAATATGTCTGTATATGTATAATACCTGTCATTGGCCAGATAGCTCAGTCGGTAGAGCAGAGGACTGAAAATCCTCGTGTCGGCAGTTCGATTCTGCCTCTGGCCACCATTAAAATTTGAAATTGTCGGAGCATAGCGCAGTTTGGTAGCGCATCTGGTTTGGGACCAGAGGGTCGGGGGTTCAAATCCCTCTGCTCCGACCACTTTTGATGCGTCTGTAGCTCATCTGGATAGAGCATCGGCCTTCTAAGCCGAGGGTAGCAGGTTCGAATCCTGCCAGACGTGCCATTACAATGTGATATGCAATTTGTAATGGTGGTTGTAGCTCAGTTGGTAGAGCCCCGGATTGTGATTCCGGTTGTCGTGGGTTCAAGTCCCATCAATCACCCCAGTTATTGCGGACGTGGCGAAATTGGTAGACGCACTGGATTTAGGTTCCAGCGGGCAACCGTGGGAGTTCGAGTCTCCCCGTCCGCACCACTTATAACTTTGAATACTTGATTCTAAATTAATCAGTTATCAATAGATTTTGTTTCTTTTAATTAAATAAACAGATTATCATTAATTAAATGATCAATCATTTGCAAAGTTGTTTGTTTATATATAAAGTATAGTCTTTAGAATTAATTAATTATTTTTTTAAATAAATGAAACGCTTTTCCAAAAGACATGTTTTTTTTGCTTCGGCAAGTACTATTGTTGAGTGGTATGATTTTATGCTTTTTGCATATTTAACTCCTGTGATAGCAAGTATATTTTTCCCCGATTTTAGTAAATATACGGCAATTCTTATGACTTTTGGGGTTTTTGCTGCAGGATTTTTGATGGGACCTATAGGCAGTGTGGTTATGGGTAGTTTTGGTGATCGCTTTGGCCGTAAAAAGGCGTTGGTGATATCTATTATTATGATGATACTACCAATGCTAGTGATAGCTATATTACCAACTTACAGTAGTATTGGAGTTTTGGCACCAATTATATTGGTTGTAATGCGTTTATTACAGGGGTTTTCTATTGGGGGATCTTATGGTGGCGTGATGGTTTTTATGATTGAATCAACTAAACCAAATCGTCGTGGCTTTATTGCTAGTTTTGCTACTATGTCTTCTGGCACAGGAGTTTTCTTAGCTTCACTAGTTGCAATGTTATTATTTGGTTTATTTAGCCGTGAGATTCTTGATTTATGGGGCTGGCGAATAGGCTATATTATGGGTTTAATATTAGCGTTAATGGCTTTGGGGATGCGTTTAATTATACCGGAAAGTTATTCTTTTGAGGAGTTGGAGGCGCAAGGAGATATTTCTGTCAAACCAGTAAGAGAGATGTTTAAAAAACAAACTAAGCCACTACTTCTAGCAATTGCTTTATCGGCTTATGCTAATATTATGTATTATTTGGTACTTTCTTACTTAAGTAATCATTTTATTGAATTACATTATTCAGAGTTTTTTTCTTTAGCAGTTGTTACAGTATTTAGTTTAATTTTTTCTTTTTCAGCGCCATTATGGGGTTTATTGAGTGACTATTTAGGTAGAAAGCCTTTGATAAAGTTCTCGATTTGGATATATTTAATATTTGCATATCCAAGCTTTATGCTAATGAATATGGGAGTAGTTTACTTAGTGCTAGCTATGATTATTTTAAGTGTTCCACTAATGGCTATATGGGGAGCTTATGGAGCAGCTGCACCTGAGTTATTTGATACTAAATATCGCTATAGTGGTAATGGACTAAGCTATAATATAGGCAACTCTTTCTTTGGTGGAACTATACCGTTTATAGCTACTTCACTTGTGGTTACATCAGGTAGTATGCTAGCTCCAGCATGGCTCTTGATAGTGGCTTCTATTATTATGATACCTGTACTTTACTATATGCCTGAGACTAGATTTGTTGATATTTAGATAGATTAAATTCTAATGCCTTTGTATATTATATACACAGTGATATAATCTAGATTGTAATTTATTACATAAAAGGTGACTACTTTGGATTTTTGGTTAATTGTCGTCGTATTTGTGATTTTATGCGTTTATCTAATAATAGAAAATATAGTGCATAATAATAGTATTAAAAGTATTCCTATTAGGATTCATGTCAATGGTACTCGTGGTAAGTCAAGTGTTGCGAGACTTATTGCAGCTGGTGTTAGAGCTGGAGGATATAGAACAGTAGCTAAGACTACTGGAACTTTAGCAAGATATATTGATGTTGATGGTTCAGAAACACCTGTATTTAGAATAGGCTTTAGTAATATTGCTGAGCAAGTTAAGATTATGTTTAAGGCAAGAAGAGCAAAAGCTGATGCTATCGTTATCGAGTGTATGGCTTTACAGCCACTTTTGCAATCGCTGTGTGAGTTAAAGCTTATTAAAGCGACACATGGAGTTTTGACAAATGCTCGTCCTGATCATTTAGATGTTATGGGTCCTACAGAAAGAGATGTTGCAAAAGCATTAGCAGCTACTGTCCCTGTTGGAGCTAAGTATTTTACTGCGGAAGATATCCATTTAGATTTTTTTGAATATGCTTGTAAAGACCGAGGCTCAGAACTAATCGCAGCTACAGCACAAGATGCTGAGAAAATATCTGATGAAGAAATAAATAAGTTTGTATACTCAGAATTTAAGATAAATGTTGCTCTAGCATTAAAAGTAACAGATGATTTGGGTATACCTAGAGAAATCGCTATTAAAGGAATGTGGGAAGCGACCCCAGATCCAGGTGCGATGACGGAGTATAATTTTAATATTAAAAATGCTGAAATAAATTTTGCTAATGCTTTTGCTGCTAATGATCCTGTATCAACAAAAATGCTTTGGGATAAGCTTTGTGCTAAGTATTCAGGCTGTGATAAGAAAGTATTGGTTGTTAACTGTAGAGATGATAGAGAGGATCGCTCAAAACAAATGGCAGAAGCAGCTCTAGGTTGGCAAAAACAAGATTTAATTGTTCTAATAGGTACTGGTACAGAGGTTTTTACTTCGTTTTATAAAAAATATGCAAAATCACTTAATAAACCAATGACTAAAGTCATAGTTTGTGAAGAGATGACACCTATACAAATACTTGAAAAAACAGTTGATTCAAATCCAGCAAACTCTTATATTCTTGTTGGAGTTGGTAATATTAAAGATATTGGTATGGAATTAGTTGATTACTGTGATACTAGCCATAAAAAGAAGCATAATTTATAGTTTTAAGATTAAACAGGAGAAAATATGGATCCGTTAACGCTCTCGATAGGAATTGGTCTTGTAGTTGGTCTAGTTTTTGTGTCACTATTAGGACTATCTACAGGTGGTATGGTTGTACCTGGATATTTTGCTCTAGAGATGGGGGCTCCTGATAGAGTTATAGTAACTATTATCATCTCAATAATTATATTTGGTATAGTCAGATTTATGTCTAAATTTATGATTATTTACGGTAGACGAAGAATTGCTATTACAGTACTTTTATCATTTATCTTAGGTACTGTATGTAATATGCTTTTTTCACAATATCTGACTACGAGCTTTTACTCAAACCAAGTTCAGGTAATTGGTTATATTATCCCTGGACTTATAACTTTATCTATAGATAGGCAAGGACTTATAGAAACAATAGGTTCTTTACTAATAGCTTCTATTATTATACGTTTGTTACTAATAGTTTTAATTGGACCTGAGATAGTAGGAATATAATATGAAAACGATGTACTGGCACCGTAAATTTTTATCGCGCTATATAATAGTTTTTTTAAGCGCATTTATGATTATATCTTTGTATATAGTAGAGAAGAATCTAGTTGTTGAAACAAAAGGTTATACACAAAAGCTTAAAGCTGCTGAATTAACTAACGACGCATTTGCATTTACACAGCGCTTTTTTATGTCAAATGGCTATCTATGTAAGACAATGGGAGATGTCTCTTGTACTGGGTTGATTGGGTTGTCAATGACTGAGATAACCACAGATTCTGGTGATCTTTATGCAAAGAGGTCTTCGGTTAATCCAAATATGGCTGCAATATTTGTTGAATGGTTAAGTGAACTTAATCTTAAAGAGGGTGATACAGTTGCTGTGCAAGCAACCGGGTCATATCCAGCTTTAGATATAGCAATGTTAGCAGCTATTAAGACTTTGAAGCTTAAGCCATTAATTATATTTTCTGCTGGAGCATCGCAATTTGGCGCAAATAGACCAAGATTTACTTGGCCTGATATATATCATAACCTTGTTGAAAAAGGTGTGTTTGATTATGATATCTTAGGTATTACTTTAGGTGGTTCTCATGATAATGGTTATGGGATGACTCCAGGAGCTATCTTAAAACTTAATGATGCAATAAAAAGAAATGGCTATAACGTTATCAATATCCCATACACAGATGCAACAAATACATCTATTACAACACGTATGAAAATGTATAAAGAAGCTGCAGGTGATGATAACAAAATTAAAGCCTATATAAATGTTGGTGGTAATATGGCTTCGATAGGACTAAAACAACCACAAATTAAATCATCAGATATAGATAATGTTAACGATAATAAAAAATCTAAAAAATCTAGTACTAGTAGCGCTGATGAAAGTGTTATAAAGTTACCTAGTTTTCCTACTGGAGTGACTAAGAGTTTACCTCCAGAATATAAAACGGTTAATTCTGTTGCTGTTGATTTCTTAAAAGAAGGGATCCCAGTTATTAATGTTAGAGATATAAACTCAAGTATAATTAAAAAATATGGTATGGTTTATAATCCTAGTACTGTCACACCACCAGGTCATGGTGCTGTTTTTGCACAAAAAAAATACAATACTATATTAGCTGCTATCTTACTTGTTATCGATATTAGTTTAGTAGTATTTATGGCAATTATTTCACGAAAATATCTAATTTCTTTCAAAACAAAGTAGTTATAAATTGCTTTGATTTATGATTCAATTTATCATTTAGTTAAGTGTTATAAAATATTTTGCTAAATATGTTTTGTTTCTATGACCTTAATCAATTAATTTCTCAATATCTTCCTCATCGAGAAAGGCTAAAGATAGCTCAAGCATTTATATTTGGTGCTGATGCTCACGAAACTCAAGTTAGAAGCTCAGGGGAGCCTTATTTTACCCATCCTGTTGCTGTAGCATGTATACTTGCTGAGCTTAGGATGGATGTTGATACAATAATTGCAGCTTTATTGCATGATGTCGTAGAGGATACTGAGTATACAGTTGACGATATTAGTAATATTTTTGGTAAAAAAGTTGCTCAACTTGTCGAAGGAGTAACTAAACTTACTCAAATTAGGCATAAAAACCGAGCGGAACAACAAGCAGAAAACTTCCGCAAAATGTTACTATCTGTGACAAAAGATGTTCGTGTAATATTTATTAAGCTAGCTGATAGGCTTCATAATATGCGTACATTAGCACCACTAAAACCTGAGAAAAAGCGTCGAATTTCTAAAGAAACTTTAGATGTATTTGCACCTCTTGCTCATCGACTAGGTATCAATACTCTTAAAGAACAGTTGGAAACCCTTGCGTTTGAGGGTATGTATCCTTATCGTTATCATATTTTAGAAGAAAAAGTAAAAAAAGTAGAAAAAAATAAAGAAAAAGTCTTTTACGAGGTAAAAGAAGCATTAGCAGAAAAGCTTAATGACTTAGTCTCATTAGAAGATATCAAAGCACGTAAGAAAACTTTGTACAGTATATATAACAAAATGCGTAAAAAGGGTATATCTTTTGATGAAATTATGGACATGTACGCTTACAAAATTATTGTTCCTAATAGAATAGATTGTTATGTTGCTCTTGGTAAGGTTCATGAGTTATATAAGCCAATACCACAAAAATTCAAAGATTATATTGCAACACCAAAAGCAAATGGTTATCGTTCATTACATACGGTTGTCTTAGGGCCGTACAATATTCCATTAGAGATTCAAATAAAAACAGAACAAATGGATCGTCAAGCCGAATATGGTATTGCAGCTCATTGGAGTTATAAGATCGGTGAGAAAACTGACAAAGCATTACAAAGATGGCTTAAGAAAATTTCTGATATTAATGTGTATACTGCGAGCTCTGTAGAGTTTTTAGAAAATGTCAAAACAGATATTTTTAATAATGATGTGTTTGTATTTACTCCTCAAGGTGAGATTGTTGAATTACCTATGAATTCAACTTGTATAGATTTTGCCTACTATATACATACTGATATTGGTAATAAATGTATTTCAGCTAAAGTAAACCGTAAGTCTGTTCCACTTAACTACAGATTAAAGCAGGGTGATAATGTTGAAATTATTACTTCAGCAATTGCTGATCCTAATCCGGCATGGTTAAAATTTGTTGAAACTAATAGAGCTAAATCAGCTATCAAGGACTTCTTGAAACAGCAATATCGTAATATTGATTATATTCGTGGCAAAGATATAGTCGAAGGTGAACTTAGACTTTTAGGTGTTGAACTAAGGGATGTTCCAAGTGAAATTATAGATGGAGCATTATTTAATTATGAAGGAATAGATACAATAAATCGCTTCTATCTAGATACTGGCTTAGGTCTTATTGATCCAAATAACTTTATTGATTTCGTTGTTAAGCATTTTGAGGATATGCGTAACGCTTATAAAAAATCATCTTTATCAAAATTACAAATTAGATATGGTGATGATCCACGGATTGCTGATTGTTGTTTACCTCTGCCAAATGATGAGATAGTTGGTATTGTTAACGAGCATGGCAAAGTTGAGGTCCATCGAAAAAGCTGTAATGAGTTGTATACAAAAATTAAGGATAATCAAACTAAAGAGATACAGGCAGATTGGTTTACAAATAGTGATGATGATCCTAGCTTTAAAGCTAGACTTGCAGTTACACTCAAAAATATTCCAGGTTCGATAGCTAAAATTACAGCAACTTTAGCTCGAGAAGGTGTTGATATTAGAAGTTTTGATATGATATCTGTAGATAACAAACAAGCTAAACTGTCATGTGTTGTAGTAGTTAGAAATAGAAGAGAACTATATTTATTGGTTCGTTTAGTAAGAAAGTTAGATGTTTGTTTAAATATCGAAAGAATATTAAATAAGTAAATTATTATTAAATATTAGTTCTTGCATTAAAAGCATGTAGTAAAGTTTGTTGATCTAAGTATTCTAATTCACCACCAAATGGTACTCCAAAACCGATGCGTGAGATTTTTATATCTTTGGCAATCATTTGTGAAATAAAATGAGCTGTTGTTTCACCTTCTACAGTTGGGCTAATTGCAAGAATTACCTCATCGATTTTTCTATCAGCGATAATTTGTTGTAAGATATCTAGCTTTAATTCACTTGGACCTATGCCATCTAGTGGAGAAATTCTACCATTTAATACAAAATACTTACCTCTATAGATACCAGCCTCTTCAATAGCAATCATATCAAGCATACTTTCTATTATACATAGTTTGGTATCATCTCGATTAGTGTTACTACATATGTTACAAACATCGTCTTCAGTAAGTGCTTGGCAATATACACATTTTTTGATATTTGCTGTGGCATCTAAAAGCGAGTTGGCAATAGCTATTGCTGTTTCAGGTGATTTATCTAGTAGATATAGAGCAAGTCTTTGTGATGATTTTTTACCAATAGTTGGTAGCTTACGCAAAGATTCTATTACAGCGCTAATTTTCGGAGAAAAAATTTTGCTTGTCATTATTTAAAAGGAAAGTTAATGCCACTAGGTAAGTCGATACCAGCGTCTTTTGCCATTTTATAGATATCTGAAGATGCTGTCGAATTTTCTTCTACTTTTTTTACAGCGTTATTAACAGCAGCTGCTATCAAATCTTCTAGTATCTCTTTATCTTCAGACATGAGTGAATTGTCGATACTTACCGACTTAACATCATATTTACCTGTCATTGTTACTGTAACAAGACCTGCGCCAGACTCACCAATGACTTCCATATTTTCACGCTCTTGCTGAGCTTTTTTCATTTGTTCTTGCATTTTCTGTGCTTGCTGCATTAGCTTTGACATATCAAAGTTCATTTCAAATCCTTATTTGTTGTTTAAGATTTTTTTTACACAATCTAATATTTGTTCACTTGAGTTTTTTATCAATGTTTTTTTTGCCATTTTTGACATTTGCTCAAGCTTAGATCTATCTTGATTAAGAGGTTTTATTATAGCGAGTAAATTTTCCAAAGTCATCTGTTGTTGTCTTAAACAAAATCCCGCATTATTATTGACGATATTTTGAGCATTAAAAAATTGATGATCGTCAACTGCTGATGGTAAAGGGATAAATATCGCTGGCAATCCAGCAATAGCACACTCTGATACAGTTAATGCGCCAGCTCGACAAATTACTAAATCAGCCCAATTATATGCTATGGCCATATCATCAATAAAAGCAGCAATATCTTTGATATGGTTTTGTGATATATCTTTGTAAGCATCTTTAGTTTCTTCGAGTGATAGTTTACCTGTTTGGTGCCAAACTTTTATATTTATACCTTGCTCATTTGATTTCTGAATTAACTTGGGAATGATTTCATTTATTGCTTTAGCGCCTTGGCTACCACCTAAAACTAATATCTTTAATGTTGATGAGTCTGTGTAAATTCTTGCTTTATCATTAAGTGCTACAATATCTTTACGGACTGGGTTGCCGACAATTTTTGTTTTTGCTAATTGTTTGGAGCTAAATTGTTTATGGAGATTTTCTATCTCAAAAGCTAGACATATAGTTGTTGCAAATTTAGCTAATATACGATTTGTTAGACCTATTTTAGCGTTTTGTTCATGAATTATTACTGGGATATTTATTTGAGCAGCTGCTAGACATATTGGCCCAGAAACATAACCACCAAAACCAATCACTAAATCTGCTTTAAGCTTTTTTAATAGACTACGCGATTTTAAGGTATTGTAGGCAAGCTTTAGCGGAAAAGTAATTTTTTTTATAATCCCTTTTCTCCTAACACCGGATGATTTAATAAATTGAATATTAAAATACTCGGGAACTATTGAAGCCTCCATACTGTTAGGAGTGCCAACCCAAGTCACATTGGCTTTATTTTGTCTGAGCAATTCAGCTATTGCCAGTGCGGGGTATATATGACCACCTGTACCACCAGCTGTTATAATTATGTTTTTATTTTCTAGACTCATATTTAGATTATCAACTTTGTTTTACAAATTAATTTTAAAGGATTTTTATGTTATTATCATCTATTAGCTAAAATAAAAATAGGGTTTTAATCCAAGAGGAATTATGGCTGAAATAAATCAAAATTACTTATATACAGATTCGAATTTATGGGTTGAGGTCAAAGGTAATATTGCAAGAGTTGGTATAGATGATTACTCCCAAGATGAATTTGGAGAAATTGTCTATGTTGATTTGCCTAAACTTGAACAAGAGTATGCCAAAGATGATGAGATTTGTGTTATAGAATCTGTAAAGACCGCATCTGATATTTATACACCTCTATCTGGGAAAGTTGTAAAAATAAATCAACAATTATTAGATAATCCAAAGCTTATAAACGAGTCTTGTTATGATAAGGGTTGGCTATTTGAAATTGAAATAGCTGATCTAGATGAGCTTAAGAGCTTAATAAATCCTCAAGACTATCAAAGCTATGTTAGCTAGAGTTTTATTAATTCATAGCTTAATTTTTTTATCATCATCTGCTTTTGCTCTAGAGCAATATCTTAATTATTGTAAGATATATAATCCAAAGAAAGGTATCGAGTATGAAACCCACACTAAGATATCTGTAGATTTTTGTAAATATTACTTAGAAAAATGTAATAAAGAATATGATAATAGATGTGTTGCTAAAATGAATGCTTATCAGGGACTTTATAATACTAATAATGCTTTGGCTACTATGCATGTATTATATAATGATGATTTTGACAGACTGAACAATTAGATAGATTTTTTAGATATTATTGCATTGAAATATAATGTGTGTAAATATGCTCAATATGATTTCAACATATATGGATATGAGATCCTTATTTGATAGTGCAATTGACGTTATTTAAATCTCCGCTAACCAAGTATGTTATACTTGTTTGATTATTTTTAGGAAGTGGGCATTTTACATAGGCAGAACTATCATTGCCACTAGCTTGAAGAGTTTTATTCCAAGCAATAATCGTTACTTGATTGTTTGCTAAGTTAATATTGCCAAGACTACTAGCCCATGCTCTAGCGGTTACAGAATCATTTGGATTAACCTGATAGTAAGGTGTGTTTGACTCTATGTTAACATTAATATCTTGGTTTGCTGGCGGAGGATTATTATTATCATCACTTGTCTCTGAACTTACTGCTTTAATGTTCATATCCTTCTGCCAAGCTTCTGCTCCAGCAAGTTCACTTGAGATAATAAGTTTATAGTCTCCAGCTTTGATATTATCAATCGCTAAAGCTAGATCATATGTATCCATAGGAGAGATCTGAATGTCTGTTTTTTTATAAACTTGATTACCATTTTGATCTTGTAGAACTACTGTTACATTAGCAGTTGCAGAGCTATGAGACATTATTTTTGCGTTAATATAAAGCTTGCCATCTGAGCTAATATTATATTGGTCTTTGAAATCCATCAAATGAAGCTCATTTTTTAAGTTTTGGTTAGCTTGATGATAGTAAAAACTAATCTGATCATATGGTTTGTCTGCTGTTTGGTAAATATATACAGCATTGCCATTAGGAATAACAGCATTATTACTATCTTTAACACCAGCAATAATCTGGTTATTAAGCTGCTCAGTACTAATTTTATTAATTTTTTCAGTAAGCTCTAAGAACAAATCATTTGTACTTATTGCTTTAGGTACTGTAAGTAATGGATAATCTGTCATAGTTCCATCTTTGAATACTTGTAGTGTGATCTTATCACCTTCTTTAATGTTTAGTGGGTTTATTGTAAATTTCGTTGCCTCAAGAGGGAATTTATCAGAAGGATTGTTTTGCTGTTGATGGTCTCTAACAAATGCCCAAGGTCCCCATTGCTCAGCTCCTGGCTGTTGACCTGGATTAACATACCATTTGTTTTGATAAACTTTGCCATCAAAAACTACTTCAGTTCCAGGTGTTGGATATGATTTACTAGGGTCATAAGTTGATGTTGCAGATGGTTGCGAACCATTATTATTACTGCTTGAACCGTCAGATAGGATTACAGTGCCTGCTGGCTTACTGGTTGTAAAGTCTAAGTCGAGCAAATTGTAGAAACTCATTCTAGTATCATCAACGTCCCATTCTGCCATGATGATTTGATAACCTGATCTATTTGGCATTGTGCATGTAAATGTTAAACCATCTTTAGGCGGTTGGTTAGGAGCTACCCAAGTTGGCTGAGGATCATAACAATTTAGTGGCTTTTCTTCAAAACTTTCTCGAGTAAGTAGTTTATTAGGATCCCAGTTAGGTTTAGTAATATAAAATTTGAAATGCTTAGATTTATGGTTTGCAGTAAATTGCCACTTAATCTTTAGTGGTTGTCCAGGTTGAACAACAGTTTTTGCCCAACGACTTTGCTCTTGTTCATCAAGTGATTCAAAGCCTGCTACATCAGCACTTCCTATATTATTATCTAGAGCTCCTAAATTAAATAACTCATCTGCTTGTTCTATTGATTGGGGCTCATATTGAGCTCTTTCGCCACAGTCTTTATTTTTGCCTTCTTTACATAATAATGCACGAGAAGCTGGACTTTCGACATAACCATGTGAGTATGCTTCTGAGCTGACTAATAACGCTAAGCCAGTTAATAATGTAATTTTGTTTAATTTCATGATAAGACTCCTTATCTATATTGTTTAAAAGACACAGTTAGCAAATAAACTATCTGTAGGTTTAATCCTATCAGTTATATTTAATAATTCAAATTGGTAAAAATAGCATTGTTTTCTCCTATAATAATTGAGTTGGGGCTGTTTTTAAGTTTAAATATAGGATTTTATTAAGATCGCAAAACACTAAAATAATATTAAACTAATATTATTGTTCTTAGGGGAAATATATTGACATTGAGAGGCTTTTTTATTTTTAAAATAAGTTTAATTTATAACTTTTTACATTATTATAATTTTTATATATAAATATTGTTAATCAATTACATTATTTTAAATACTTTAAGTTTATTGATAAATAATTTACATAATTATAGCCATACAATATAATATATACTCTATGTAATATTTCATTAACAATATAATAGATTAAGTACTGCAAATGATAAATATCAGATTTCCAGATGGTTCGATAAGAGAATTTGAAGCCGGTGTTAATTCTCTAGATGTTGCTAAATCAATATCTCCAAGCTTAGCTAAAGCTACAATGGCTGCGTATATTGATGACCAGCTCAAAGATGCAAAAGATGCGATTAACAGTAACTGTGAATTAAGATTGATAACAGTAAAAGATCCAGAGGGTCTCGAAATTCTAAGACATTCTTGCGCTCATCTTTTAGCTCATGCTGTCAAAGAGTTGTATCCAAATACTGAAGTAACTATAGGTCCGGTAGTTGATAATGGCTTTTATTATGATTTTTCTTTCAAAGAGTCTATAGGTGAAGCAGATTTACCTACTATCGAAAAGAAAATGAAAGAATTAGCAAAAAAGTCTGCACCTGTTAGTTATAGAGTGGTTCCTAAAGCTGAAGCAATTGAGTTTTTTAAGGCTCAAGGTGAGAACTATAAGGTTGAGATTATTGATAGCATTGCTGATGAGCAGATGAAAATATATACCCAAGATAATTTTAGTGACTTGTGTAGAGGTCCTCATATTCCAAATACATCAGTATTAAAAGCATTTAAGTTGACAAAACTAGCAGGAGCTTATTGGCGAGGTAACTCTGATAATGAAATGCTAACTAGAATCTATGGCACATGCTGGGCAACTAAAGAAGATTTAGAGCAATATTTGAATATGCTTGAAGAGGCTGAAAAGCGTGATCATAGAAAAATTGGTAAAGTTCTTGATCTATTTCATTTTCAAGAAGACTCACCAGGCATAGCTTTTTGGCATGATAATGGTGTGAGAATATGGCGTCAAGTAGAAGATTATATGCGAGCTTCTAATAATAAATATGGCTGTAGTGAGATTAGAACCCCACTTATTGCAGATTTTAGTTTGTGGCAAAAATCTGGTCACGCATCTAAGTATGCTGAGAATATGTTTGCAACAAAGTCTGAGAACAGGGATTTTGCTATCAGACCAATGAACTGTCCAACTTGTGTACAGGTTTATAATACAAAGCTACATAGTTATAGAGATCTACCTATAAGGATGGCTGAGTTCGGTATAGTACATAGGAATGAACCATCTGGATCGCTACACGGGTTATTAAGAGTACGTAGCTTTACTCAAGATGATGGGCATATTTTCTGTACCCCTGAGCAGGTTGAAGAAGAAGTGATTTTGATGGTACAGCAGTGTTTTGAAGTATACAAAGATTTTGGTTTTAATGATTTTGCGATCAAGATTGCACTTAGACCTGAAAATAGAATCGGAGATGATGAAACTTGGGATAAATCTGAACAGATGCTCAAAAATGCTCTTGACGCTAATAATGTTAGTTATGAACTACTTCCAGGTGAGGGTGCATTTTATGGTCCTAAGATTGAGTTTCATCTCAAAGATGCAATTGGTAGAAGCTGGCAGTGTGGCACTATACAACTAGATTTTTCAATGCCACAAAGGCTAGGAGCTACATATATTGACAAGAATGGCGAGAAACAGGTGCCAGTTATGCTTCACAGAGCTATCGTTGGTTCTTTGGAGAGATTTATAGGTATGCTTATTGAGCATTATGCTGGAAATTTACCATTGTGGTTAGCTCCAGTCCAAGTTGCTGTGATGGGAATTAGTAATAATCAGGATGACTACTGTAAAGAAGTATTTATAATGCTTGAAAAAAATGGTATCCGAGCTAAATTAGACTTGAGAAATGAGAAAATAGGGTTTAAAATACGTGAGCATACTCTTTTGCGTGTACCATACCTTGTTATCCTTGGTAAAAACGAGCAAGAGCAAAAGATTATCACAATAAGAAAGCATAGCGGCGAAGATCTAGGACAGATGTCTGTAGATGATTTTTGTGCTTTTTTAGATAAGCAAATACAGGCTAAAGAATAATAATTTCTGCGGAGGAAAAAGATTATTAAAACGGATAAAAAAGCACCTATAAATGAGCAAATTAAAGCAAAAGAGGTGCGTCTAGTTGGTGTTGATGGTCAACAAATAGGTGTTGTATCTATCAATGAGGCTTTAGCGTTGGCTGAAGAGGCTGATGTTGATTTGGTTGAAATGGTAGCAAATGCTAATCCGCCAGTGTGTCGTTTGATGGACTACGGTAAGTACTTGTTTGAACAAGGCAAGAAAAAAGCACAAGCTAAAAAGAACCAAAAGCAGACTCAGGTGAAAGAGGTGAAGCTCAGACCTGTGACTGATGTTGGGGATTATCAGGTAAAACTACGCAACCTGATAAAATTCCTTGAAAAAGGCGATAAAGTAAAAGTCACATTGAGATTTAGAGGTAGAGAAATGTCACATAAAGAGCTGGGTATGGAAATGCTTCAGCGTATGGCAAATGATGCTGCTGAATACGGTGTGGTGGAACACCAACCTAAACTGGAAGGTCGCCAAATGATTATGGTTTTAGGACCAAAGAAAAAGTAGTAAATAAATATAACAATTAATATAAAATGCGGAGTATTAAATATGCCAAAGTTAAAAACTAAAAGTGGTGCTGCTAAGCGCTTTAAAAAAACTGGTAAGGGTGGATTCAAACACCGTTGTGCAAACCGTGCGCATATCAACACTAAAATGACAACTAAGAGAAAGCGTCATTTAAGAGGTATGAACCAAGTAGCTAAAGTTGATACTACTAGCTTAGTTCAACAAATGCCTTACGCGTAAGTTTGTTTATCAGTTTTTAAAGTGGAGATTAAATTATGTCAAGAGTAAAAAGAGGCGTAACAGCACGCGCACGTCATAAGAAGGTTTTAAATCAAGCTAAAGGCTACTACGGTGCTCGTTCTAGAGTATATAGAGTAGCTAAGCAAGCTGTTATTAAAGCAGGTCAATATGCTTATAGAGATCGTAAAGTTAAGAAAAGAACATTCAGATCTTTATGGATTGTTCGTATCAATGCTGCTGCTAGACAACACGATATTAGCTATAGCCAACTAATCAATGGCTTAAACAAAGCAGGTGTTGAATTAGATAGAAAAGCGCTAGCTGAATTAGCAGTATACAACAAAGATGCTTTTGCTGCTGTTGTAGAAAAAGCAAAAGCTGCTTTAGCTTAATTATTATCTAAATAAAATAAATCTTTTTTTCAAAAAAATTTGTGAAACATCTAAACTTCTTACTTATTAAAAGAATTTTTTTGATATTTTTTTTAAGTTTTGGGGTATTATTGTTTTTAATCTTTAATGGTTATAAATATTTTGACGTAGATAAGCTTAATCTTGCATATATCAAGGTAAGTGCCTATGTTGATAGCCATATTATTTTAGCTTGTCTTAGTTATGTTTGTGTTTATATTTTAACTGTATTTTTTTCTGTACCGGTAAAACCATTTTTAAAGATTTTAGCTGGAATTTTATTTGGATTTGTTTTGGGTTTCATTGTCTGTTTATTTGCAGCTACTATAGGGGCAATGCTAGCTTTTTTATTTATAAAATATAATTGGGGTGAAGCATCTACTAACCCAAAATATAAAATTATTTCTAAATTTAAATCTTTAGTTGAGAATCATCCTATAACTATACTTTTTGTCGCAAGATTATTGCCGATACCTTTTTTTGTGCCAAATATCTTGGCAGGTATCTTAAAAGTTAAAAATAGCATTTTTTTTACTACTACTTTGTTTGGCATAATACCCGTGACATCTATTTATGTTTGGTTTGGAGTACATTTCAAAGAAGCTGTGATTCAAGGAAATAAAGAAAACTTTATTGATACTAAGTTTGTTGTAGCTTTGAGTATCTTAGGATTATTAACTTTGTTGGCATTATATGTAGCAAATAAATATACCAATAGGAAAATATAAAAGTATAAATTGCTATAACATTATTGTAAGGTTTAGAAATTATAATTAATATTATTATTTATCATTAAATATAAATTATAGATTAATTATGATAAAAAAATACTTTGATTCCAGATCCTGTTTGATTTTAGCTGTGTTCATTGGGCTAGGTAGCCCCATAATTGTTGAATCTTTTGTTGAGGAAAAAAAATATTCTTCAAATAAGATTGGGATTGATACACAATATATAGTTAATCCGAAAGATATTTGTAGAAAAAGATATTTGTAGAAATGTTATAATGTCTAATAAAAATGCCATCATATAGCCAATATTTTAGAGACATCGTAATTAATAAATATGAAGAAGGTATGACGGAGTTCGAGCTGAGTAAGTTTTTAAACATAGATAAGCGTACAGTTGTTTCATGGATAGAGTTTTATAAAAGAACCGGAGATTATAGTTCAAAGCAAGGAGTTGGTTGTGGCAGAGTCGCTAGCTTTACCGATAAAACATTGATTGAACAGTATTTGATAGATCATCCAGATGCAAGTGCATTAGATATAAAAGAAGCATTAGCCCCTGATATTCCAAGAAGTACATTTTATGATTGTCTTAATAGACTTGGTTTTAGTTTTAAAAAAAGACTCCAAAATATAAGCAAAGAAAAGAACATGAAAGGTTGGAGTATATAGAAAAACTAAAAGAAATAGCTCAAAACTTGTTATTTTATATAGATGAGATGGGGTGTGACAATAAGCTTTCTATCCTAAGAGGATGGTCACTAATTGGTGAGCCTAGTTATGGTGAGGTTTTAGCATATCAAACACAAAGAAGAAGTATTGTTGCTGGATATAATTATGCAGATAAAAAGATTATAGCTCCATTAGAGTACAGTGGATATACCAATACTGAAATTTTTAATCAATGGTTTGAGGAACACTTATGCCCATCATTAAAACCTAAAACTACTATAGTAATGGATAATGCTAGTTTCCATAAATCCTCTAAGCTGATTGAAATAGCCAATAAATTTGATGTACAAATATTATATCTACCTCCGTACTCTCCAGATTTAAATCCTATTGAAAAGGTTTGGGCTAACTTTAAAAAAATATTTAGAAAAGTGAATAATAGTTTTGAAAAATTTTGTGATGCTATCTCTTATGTGTTTAACAAAATACTCTCGGATTAACTATAATATTAATAACTCTTTTCCATCTGGTCATGCTACATTTATATTTTCATTTAGTGTAAGTATGTGGATTTTATTTCCAAAGTATAGATGGCTTTGGGCATTGTTGGCTTTTTTAGTTGTGGTTACGCAATTGCTACAATACTTCCACTTTGTAAGTGATTTGATCGTAGGATCAATGTTAGGGTCAATTATTGGATACTATGCTGCCCAATCATATACTAAGAAATCTCAAACAATTTAAATAAAAATACAAATCTCATAAGACTACAGTTATAAAATATCACTGTCTTATAATTTTTTGTAAAAATAGTCTGGTCGAAATAAATAATAAATTTAAGCAATATGCAAAATAAGCCTTAGGTGGATTTACACAAAACAAAAATTCTAATAATGTAAACCATGTTGGTTTAATTTATATAAACGCTAAACTTAGAAAGGCTTTTTTATTCGATCTCAGCTATCTTCTAATGCACTAAGATCTATGTATTTAGGAGAGCAATAAAAGTAATATGTACTAATCTTGCTACGATTCATGATATCCTAGTATTCTAAGATAAATGACTATATGCTTGTCAAAGTAGATCATCTAGGAGATAAGTATTCAATTTATAACAGAGGTGAAATAATGGATCATTCAGTTTTAAATGTGTTGGTTTGCCCAATTTGTAAGGCAAATTTATATTATGATAAAGAAAATCAAGTTTTAGTATGTAAAGCGGATAAATTGGCTTATCCAATTCGTGAAAATATACCAGTAATGTTGGTTGAAGAAGCTAAAAAAATGACTCTTGAAGAGGTGAAAAAATATGGCTAATATCCATATTGTAATTCCTGCCAGGCTTAAATCAACTCGTCTACCAAATAAAATGCTGGCAGATATTGCCGGTAAGCCAATGATTCAGAGAGTCTATGAGCAAGTGACTAAATCAAAGTTTGATAGCATAATAATAGCTACAGATTCGCAAAAAATAAAAGATATCGCAGAGAGCTTTGGTGCAAAAGTAGTTTTGACAAGAGATGATCATCAATCAGGAACAGATAGAATAGCAGAAGCAGTTACTAAATTAGGCTTTGCAGATGAAGACATTGTTGTAAATGTCCAAGGTGATGAGCCATTGATCCCTATTGAAAATATCGAGCAAGCTGCGCAGTTATTGATAGACAAATCAGAAGCTGTAGTCTCGACGTTGT